>JANOCH010000024.1:0-35430 GCA_031412015.1 Chitinophagaceae bacterium | reverse complement strand
CCGGGTGGTTCGCATCATGAGAAATATAAAGATATTCTCCGTACAATTGCGGGCCTCGCTAATTCCATAAAAGGAAGTGATGATAAATTAGTGCCCATGATATTCCGGCCCTATCATGAATTTGATGGCGATTGGTTTTGGTGGGGCAGATCACACTGCACGGTGGATGAATTCAAGACGCTATGGAGATTTACCGTTTCGTATTTAAGGGACAGCCTCGGCGTGCATAATTTTATTTATGCGTTTTCACCCGATAATAAATTCAGTACGGAAGCACAGTTCTTAGAGCGTTATCCAGGTAATGAATGGGTAGATATGGTAGGTATGGATAACTATGGCGATTTTGGTCGTGATGGAAAGTACAATGTAGAAGCGGGACTCAGAAAACTAAAGATCGTTTCTGATTTTGCGTTGAAGGCGGGTAAACTGGCGGCATTTACAGAAACAGGGTTGGAGTCGATACCTAATATTACCTGGTGGACGGAGACACTGCTAAAGACCCTTAAATCAGAAAATCTCAAATTATGCTACGTATTGGTTTGGAGAAATGATACCCGAAGCCCAACACATTATTATGCTCCTTTTCCCGGTCACATAAGCGAAGCTGATTTTTTGAAATTCTATAGCGATCCTTTTACACTATTTGAAAAGGATCTGCGCAATATCTATGAAATCAAATAAAAAATTCACTAAAATCAGGCTCCAACAGAGCCATTCACAGGATTTTAGGCCAGTGCCGTTATCTTACCAGCCATATGCAGGTAAACTTTCGATAAAAAGCTAAAGTGTATTCACCTGTTTGCCAAAGAATATTTCAGGCGTGAATTATCCTTTTGTTATTCTGGCAAAACGAGTATCATTGTTAAACAATCTAATACTTATGAAGACTAAGCACTTATTTTGGATATTGATCCTGATCGTTACATTACAGGCCTGCAGCCGCGCAATGACACCTTTTGAAGCTGCCAATAACCCTAAAGGTAAACACTGCCGGAATATCAGGTAAAAATTAATCCTGTCCGAAAAGGCTGCCGACGGCGCCTTCCAGCATAGGAAATTTTTCAATAACGTAATTTTTTATCGCGGCTATTGCTTTTGTTGCCTGTTCGTCAGAAAGACCGGCTTCAGCTTTCAGTTTATCTATCAATTCCTGCATGATAAAGAAATTTTAAGTTTGAATTTTAAAGTTAATGCAAACAAAAACGCCAGAATTTTTTTCTGGCGTTTTGCTATTATTTAAGGGAGAAATGTTTTGCCGGGTGCTAGGCTAGGCCACCTTCAACAGGCTTAATTTGCTTTTATCAAACTTGCGTTTGGCATAGTCCAGATCAAGCAGAAAATGCGTTTCTTTCGACGATGGCATTTCAAACATGGCATCCGTAAGAATACTTTCACAAATGCTTCTCAATCCTCTGGCTCCCAGTTTGTATTCCATTGCTTTTTCTACCATAAAATTCAACACTTCTTCTTCAATGGTCAGCTTGATGCCTTCCAGTTCAAACAACCTTGTGTATTGTTTGATCAGTGCATTTTTAGGTTGAGTCAGGATAGATCTCAATGTAGGAGCGTCCAATGGATCCAGGTGAGTGGCTACCGGTAAACGACCTAATAATTCAGGGATCAGGCCAAATGCCCTCAGATCCTGCGCATTTACATAACGCAATAGGTTTTTCTTCATACTCTCCTGTTGTTCTTTATCTACGTTGAAGCCGATGGTATTCGTTTGTACACGACGGGCGATGATCTTATCAATACCACCAAAAGCCCCACCACAGATAAAGAGGATATTTTGCGTGTTGATCTTGATAAGCTTTTGTTCCGGATGCTTACGGCCTCCCTGCGGTGGCACTAATACATCCGTACCTTCCAGCAATTTCAACATTCCCTGCTGTACACCTTCACCGCTTACATCGCGGGTGATGGACGGATTATCTCCTTTCCTGGCGATCTTATCTATTTCATCAATGTAGACAATGCCGCGTTCCGCTGCCGCCACGTCATAATTACAGACCTGTAAGAGTCTTGTCAAAATGCTTTCTACGTCTTCACCTACATATCCTGCTTCTGTAAAAACAGTGGCGTCAACGATGGCAAAAGGAACATTCAGCATCCGGGCAATACTTTTGGCCAGTAATGTTTTCCCTGTTCCGGTTTCTCCTACCATTATGATGTTACTCTTTTCAATTTCTACATCATTGCCACCAACGGTATTGTCTGAGCCTTTTTGTTGTAAACGCTTGTAATGATTGTAAACAGCCACTGCCAAAACCTTTTTGGCTTCATCCTGGCCGATCACATAATCATCCAGGAATCTCTTGACCTCTATAGGTTTTTTTATGGTGAGTTTAAAAGATGAAGAAGAGTGCTTATCGTCTTTGACCATTAACTCCTGTTCGATGATCTCACGGGCATGCTCGACACAATTCTCGCAAATATGCCCTTCCTGTCCTGCAATGAGGATCTTAACCTCATCCCGGCTGCGGCCACAAAAAGAACAGTGTAATATATTTTTAGCCATGTTTTTAGATAGGTATTTGACCGATCTCTACTTAATCAGAGCCTACAAAAATAGAAAACCGTCCTGATATGGACGATTTTCTGTTTAAATGATATTTAGATTATTGATTGGTAGCGTATTATAACTTGGTAGTTATCTTATCAACAATGCCATATTTAATAGCTTCCTCCGCATTCATCCAGTAATCCCGGTCAAAGTCATTCATGATCTGCTCTACGGTTTTGCCACAATTCTCCGCGAGTATCTTAGCTCCCATTTCCTTTACACGCTTTGTCTGGCGAGCCTGAATTTCCAGGTCTGTACTAACGCCCCTTATAAACCCACCGAGCGAAGGCTGATGGATCATCACCTCACCACTAGGATAGATAAAACGCTTACCTTTCTTTCCACCACTTAGTAAAATGCTTCCCATAGAAGCCGCCAGACCCATACAAATGGTACTTACCGGGCTTTTGATCAACTGCATAGTATCATATATAACCATTCCACTCGTCACTACTCCACCCGGGCTATTGATAAAAAATTTAATCTCTTCCCCGCTTTTATCTGCATCCAACAACAATAGTTTACTTACCACATCTTTCGCACTTTTATCATCTACGACACCCCACAAATAAACACTACGGCTTTCAAAAAAATATTTCTCCAGCTTTTTACTAAACATCATGAGGTCAGATTTGGGTTGTTCTTCTTTTTCATCTTCTTCCGGTTCATCATCAGCTCTCCAACTTTTATTCAAATATTTGTTGCGGTTCATATTTAAAGTCTTTATCGTTTATAATTTTTTGTTTGCTCTTCGGGGCCTGGAATCTTGTACAACAATAATGCGGCCCTCTTATTTCGCTCCTTTGCTCTTTTACCTCTTAGCTTTCCTTCTTCTCTTTTCGTTGATTCACCAACAGCACTTCATCCACCAATCCATATTCCTTTGCTTCAGCTGCCGTCATCCATTTATCCCTGTCAAAATCTCTTTCTATTTGCTCCACGGATTTGCCGGTATGATTATTCACCACATCGTACAGTTCTTTTTTTAATTTCCTGATCTCATTCACGGTGATCTCAATATCACTGGCCTGTCCACCGATGGCACCACTGGGCTGGTGCATCATGATGCGGGAATGTCTCAGGGCTGCTCTTTTTCCTTTCGTACCCGCTCCTAATAATACACAGGCCATCGATGCAGCCATGCCAATACATATTGTAGCCACATCAGGACTTACATATTGCATAGTGTCATATACTCCCAGGCCAGCATATACGCTGCCACCAGGGCTATTGATGTACATATTGATATCTCTTGCTCTGTCAGAGGAGTCAAGGAACAGTAGTTGTGCCGTCACGATGTTGGCCACTTCGTCATTGATAGGATAGCCCAGGAAAATGATACGATCCATCATCAGCCGGCTATATACATCCATTACGGCAACATTCATCGGACGTTCTTCAATGATATTCGGCGTCAAAGCCGTTACCATTTGCGAAGCATAACTATGCAGGGTATTGCTGGACATACCACGGTGCTTTACCGCATATTTTTCAAACTCTGAATTAAAACTCATGAATTACTGGTGTTTACGGGTGAATACGAATCTTCACGATAGCCGGGAATCTTCGCTAAAGATAAGTTCTATTGTCAAATATCCTTCCAAATGACTAAAAAGCAAAATGTTGTGACAGGATAGCAGAAACGCCACTTGATGGGATAATAGGAACGACTGCTTTGCAACAAACAGGGTCTAATTGTCATTTTAAATCATAGCGAAATTAAAAGAGCTGAGACAGAGAAGCAAAAAGGTATCACCTGATTTATCAGGAAAACATTTCTCTTATCTTATCAAAGAAACCTTTTTCATTCTTATCGGGTTGAGGCTTGAAATTAGGTGACTGATTCATTTTATCCAATGCAGCTTTTTCTTCAGAACTGACATGCTGCGGGGTCCAGACATTCACATGAATAAGCTGATCGCCTTTTTCATAAGAGTTGACAGCGGGAAAGCCTTTACCCTTTAACCTGAAAATTTTGCCACTTTGTGTACCGGCAGGAATTTTTATTTTCGCCCTGCCATCAATCGTCGGCACTTCTACCTGCATACCTGCCACTGCATCGGGGAAAGATATATAGAGATCGAAAGCTACATTCAGGCCATCACGATGCAGGTCCTTGTGTGGTTCTTCTTCAATCAGGATAATTAGGTCGCCATTCATACCGCCTCGTTCGCCTGCATTGCCTTTGCCATTTACATTTAGTTGCATGCCTTCCTGAACGCCCGCAGGAATATCAATGCTCACCGTTTCTTCGCCATAAACCCGTCCCTCACCTTTGCAGGACCCGCACTTTGCGGTGATGGTTGATCCTTCTCCATTACAGGAGGGGCAGGTAGTAACGGTCTGCATTTGCCCGAGAAAAGTATTCTGCACTCTTCTCACCTGCCCGCTTCCACCACAGGTTTTGCAAGTCTGTATGCTTCCTTTATCCTTAGCGCCGCTGCCATTGCAGGTATTACAGTAAATGTATTTTTTTACTTTAATATTCTTCTTAACACCTTTTGCGATCTCTTCAAAACTGAGTTTAAGTTTTACCCGCAGGTTGCTGCCTCTTACTCCCTGGCTGCGCTGACCGCCACGGCCTCGTTGACCTCCACCAAAAAAATTCCCGAAAACATCATCTCCGAAAATATCTCCGAACTGGCTGAATATGTCGTCCATATTCATACCGGCACCACCACTAAAACCACCACGTCCATTACCACTTACACCGGCATGGCCATAACGATCGTATTGTGATTTTTTGTCCGCATCGCTTAATATTTCGTATGCTTCGGCAGCTTCCTTAAATTTCTCTTCCGCAGCTTTATCCCCGGGGTTACGGTCGGGGTGATATTGCATAGCCACCTTACGGTAAGCCTTTTTTATCTCCTCGGCTCCGGCACCCTTGGCTACTCCCAATGTTTCGTAATAATCTCTTTTTGACATAATGTGAAAATGGGCTGATTTGCTAATATGCTAATGTTTCCAGCGATTCATAAGCATAGTAGTACATTGACTAATTTGCTAATTATTTTCCTACCACCACTTTTGCATGACGAATAAGCTTATCATTGAGATAATATCCTTTCACTACTTCGTCAAGGACCTTGCCTTTTAAATCATCCGTAGGGGCAGGGATTTCTGTGATGGCCTCGTGTAGGTCCGGGTTGAATTCTTTTTTAATTGATTCCATGGGCTTCAGCCCCTTTGATTGCAGTTTATGTTTCAGCTTGTTGAAGATAAGAGATACTCCTTCTTTTATTTGCTGTACATCCTCACTTGTCTCTAGCTGTTTCTGTGCGCGGTCGTGATCATCTATAACCTCCAGCAGATCAGTGATCACGTCACGACCTGCCGTTTGGATCAATTCAACCCTTTCTTTGGCGTTTCTTCTTTTGAAATTATCAAACTCTGCCGCGAGGCGGAGGTATTTATCGCCGGCTTCCTTTAATTCCTCTTTTACTTTTTCTAAGGCTGATTCTTCAGCTACAGGCTCATTTAAATGGGTTGACCCATTAAGAGCCTCATCCGAATTTATACCAAAACCGGTATTATTGTTTTCCATGGTTCCGTTTGTTTCTTCTTGCACGTCTTTCTTTGCCATTTTTTACAAATTGTTTGCAAAGGTAAGCTTGTCAAGAATATTGCCAACGGCTGGTTTGGGACAAAATGACTTAATAAAGGCTAAAGGGTCAAGGCACAGGTGACAAGAAGCCCAGGGTAAGGGCAAAAGGTGCAAGAATCAAGGCACAAGAAGCCAATGAATGATGAACTTGCTTTGCTTCTTGTGCCTTGCCGTTTGTGCCTTGATTCTATGTTTCTTGTGCCTTCTTTCCGGTACCTTGCAGGTTTTTATAGCATGAATAAAGTTTACCTGAAAAGAAAGATCGCCCAGCGTATTGCCAATGGACACCCCTGGATATTCAATAATGAGGTGGAAAAAGTTGAAGGTGAGGCCAGTGGAGGGGAGACGGTCGAGGTTTTTACTCACGATAGTAAATTTGTGGGTAAGGGGTATATAAACCCAAAATCACAGATATTGGTTCGATTGCTAACCAGGAAAAGGAGTGATGAGATCAATGAGAATTTCTTTCTTAGCCGTATACGTGATTGCTGGGAATACCGTAAGAAAATAGGCTATACCGAGAACTGCCGCCTGGTTTTTGGTGAGGCGGATGAATTGCCACAACTGATTATTGATAAGTTCAATGACTATTTTGTTATCCAGACCCTAGCCCTGGGTATTGACAATTGGAAGCCTGCCATTGTAAATTCCTTGAAACAGTTATTTAAGCCCAAAGGGATCTATGAGCGAAATGATGTGCCTGTCCGTGAATTGGAGGGCCTGCCGCAGCAAAAAGGATTTTTATCGGCGCCATTCGATCCCAAAATCATGATCCATGAAAATGGTTTAAAATTTCATGTAGATCTTGAGACGGGGCAAAAAACAGGCTATTTCCTGGACCAGCGGGACAATCGCCGGGCTATACAGCATATTGTAAAAGATGCGGATGTTTTGGGCGCATTTACCTATACAGGGACATTTGAGATCCATGCTGCACATTATGGGGCTAAATCCGTTTTGGGATTGGATATATCAGAAAATGCGGTTCAGCAGGCAAATAGAAATGCCGCACTAAACGGCGTTGAAAATATCTGCCGGTTTGAAGCGGCCAATGCATTCGATGTATTAAAACAATGGTCAAAGGAAAGCAGGCAATACGATGTTGTAATGCTGGATCCGCCAGCCTTTACAAAAAGCAGGGAAACGCTTCAAAAGGCAATTACGGGTTATAAAGAGATCAATCTACGGGGTATGAAGTTGATCAAACCCGGTGGGTTTCTCGTAACATCTTCCTGTACTAATTTAGTGAGCCCTGAATTGTTTTTGCAAACTATTGATATGGCTGCGAGAGATGCAAGGAGAAAGATCAGGCAAGTCACTTTCCAGGCACAGGCGTCAGACCATCCGATTATTTGGGGAATGGATAATACACAATATCTCAAATTCCTGATAGTGCAGGTGAGTTAGTAAAAAGCTAATACCAATAATTTATTTGGAAACCTGGAACTTGCCGGTATCTAATACTTTTCCCCCCGGATCAACTAAGTGATAAATATAAGTACCGCGGCTAAAGTCGGTAAGAGATAACAGGGTCTTCTCATTCACGGATTGTTTTTCAGCCATTTTTTTACCCAGGAAATTAAACACTACGATGGTTAATCCCTTCTGATTAATTTTCTGAACATCAAACGTAATAAAAGAAGTAGCGGGGTTGGGGTAAATGCTCATTCTTTTTCCAGCATCTGGTATAGGATTACGTGATTCCTGTGCGCTGGAATAAATTACGGAAAACAATAAAAAAGATAATATGGGTAGAATTCTTTTCAACTAAACAAATTTACTTTTATTTATCAATAATATATTGTTTTTTTCAATTGTACAACGTAAATGTACGATAGTAAAAAAAATCTGATAATCACATGATTATCAGATTCAAAAAAATAATTTTAACGCTTCTTTAATTTAAATTTTTTAATACTGTCTCAATATTCCCAAAGTTGGGTTCTTCACCCGCCACTTCCAGCACCTCGGCATACCTGACAATACCCTTTTTATCAATTACAAAAGCTGATCTTTTTGACACTCCTTTCATGTCTAAGATCCAGTTCTCATACAGTGATCCGTAAACAGAAGAAACTTCCTTGTTGAAATCACTAAGCAAAATGAAATTATACGCCTGGGCATCTTTGTATTTGGCTAATGTAAATACCGAATCCACGGAGATTCCGATCACAATAGCATCAGCATTATTGTACAGCCCGATATTATCACGAACAGAACAAAGCTCTTTGGTACAAACCCTGGTAAATGCTTGCGGAAAGAAAAGGAGCAGCACATTATGTCCCTTGAAATCTGAAAGTGAAATTTTGTTTTTTTCGGTATCGTAAAGGCTGAAGCCGGGAGCTTGCTGACCTATTTCAATTTTCATTATTATACGTTAAAATAAGAAATGTTGTTACCGGAAAACAACAAACCTATTTTAAAAAAGTTGCAGCAACAATTAAAAACGGGGACATTTTACAGCGTTGACACTTGAATTATTTCTGTCAAGAAATTTGATATACGATACGGATAGCTCAAAGCCACCGCGGCCGTAGCTATAGGGTTTCAATTTAGAAATATTAGCATCATAGCTCATTGCAACGGAAAAAGGAGCATAATCCAGTTTGATTACGGGAATAAGGGCATCGCTCCATCTTATAAAAAGTCCGCCATGAATGGTATACTTTGGATCATCCGGCTGAGCGCCGATTTTCAAGCCATAAAGGGCGCCCACTACGGTCTCCTGGTAGTTTTCCTGGATAGAATGATCAGCCAGGATTGAAACGTAAGCATACTCTGATACCCCAAAACGGAAGCCGGCAGAACCCGTCCATTTCGGATTTAGCTTTATGGATGGATCACGAAAAAAGGAATTTTGTGGCTTTGTAAAGTGATGGTAAGCTATACCGAGATAGTAATTGTCATCAGCATTTTGGGTAAGGTTGGAATTATAACTCAAACCAACGCTTCCATCCATATACGTATAATTTGCGATCGCCGCCGGCTCACCATTGGGATCGTCGGTGATCATCTTCGAACGATCAAAACTTCGGTTTACAACGCCGCCCATAAATCCTAATGACAAATACCGATTATGTTCAGTGCTCAATGATTTGTGATAATTGATGACTGGTAAAAAGCTAACCTGTGTTAGGGCGGCCGTGCCAGCCCTGTCAAATAAAGCTTGTCCGCCCAGTGTTAAAAAATCATCCGCTTTACCAACCGGCAATTTGTATTCGCCATTTAAAGATCCTGTTCTATACCCATCGGTCACACTACCCCATTGATCACGATAAACCATTTGCAACCGTACGTCACCGGTGAAAATTCCTGCTAAAGAAGGATTTCGCAAAAGAGGTGTTTCGAAAAATTGGGAAAAATGAATATCCTGCGCATGTAGTATTGCCTGCATACTGACAAGTAGAATGGTCAAAGAAGTTCTGATATTTTTTTTCCTTGTTTTCATCACATTTTTCTATCTGAGTAGGGTTACATTTCCTTTTACCGGGATGATCGTATTATTTTCGCATAATATTTCCATGGAATAGATATATACATCCGGGCTCGCTGTTTTTCCTTTGAAAGTACCATTCCAGCCGACGGAGGGATCATTAGCCGCAAATTCATTTTTCTCAAATACTACTTCACCCCACCGGTTAAACACTCTCATGGATTTGATTCTGAACAACCCGGTTCCTTTAGGATAAAATACTTCATTGCGTCCATCACCATTGGGAGAAAACGTATTCGGTATAAAAACATTTTCCTTACCACAGACAACTATGATCGTGATATTTCCTGAATTTCTACAGCCATATCTGTCTTCTACCTCTACAGTATATTTTGTAGTGTATTGAGGATTGGCAAATGGCGACGGGCAATCAGTACAACTGAGACGGGTTGTCGGAAGCCAATTGTAAGAAACTATATTCCCGGTATAATTCATTAACATATTAGCACCCATACCAACAGCGATAGTAAGAGGGTCCTGCACCGGCGTGGCAGTGGGCAAAGCAGCTACGTAAATATTTTTTGTTGTGCTGGCATTGCACCCGATCTTGTTAGATGTAGTCAGTCGAATGGCATAATCTCCTGCCGTAGGAAAGGAAATCACATTGTTTTGCAAGGTTGATGTTTGCCCGTTGCCAAAAGTCCACTGCCAGTTAGTAAGTGTATCGGCAGCAGCCAATAAACCATCAATCGGTTCAGATGAATTTACGCATATAGTATCCCTGCTTTGAATAGAAGGGGCCGGTGTACGGTAAACGAGTATGGTATCCGAAAAGGATCTGCTGCAATTGCTTTGAGTGGTTACATTTAGCGTTACTGTATACAAACCCGGTGCGGTAAAATTATGTGACGGGTGTTCTGCATTGGATGTAGTCCCATCTCCAAAATCCCAAACCGTCGAAATGATCGGTTCATTCTTGGTGGTAAAATTTCGGAAAGTAACTAATCCCTGGTCACAGAACTCTTTTTTGTCTTTGCCAAATAAAGGTATGGCACCTAAAACGTTTATCCTGTTCCGTCCATTGATCGCAACTTCACAACCCGATATCGTATCATAAATAACTATTCTTGGAAGACTAAAACTTGGCCTTGAATAAAAATGGCTTAACGTAGTAGCCTGTGAAGAATCAGCAGTACCATCGCCAAAAAATAGTGTAAACTTAAAATTCGGGGGAATAGTAATATTAAAATCGACATTCAAAGAATTACAGGCAGTAGTTACAGGTCCATAGTTTAGCTGAACGGTTGCCATGGGATCGTAAATCGTAACAGATGCTTCCGCGGAATCTATACAACCACCCGGGCCAATCAGGTAAAGTTTTGGAATAAAATGTCCATAGTCACTATAAAAATGATTAGGATTCATAGCCGTAGTACTACCGCCATCTCCAAAATCCCAGAAGAAAGATTGATAGTCCGATCCCTGGAAAGTGAAGCCGGTTCGCAATGGTGGACATATCGTTGTAGTATCAATGATGCCAAAAGCAGCTTTTGGACTTCTTATTTTGATATAGTCAGTTTTTAAAACTGAATCCTGGCAACCCGATATATCTGTGATCTTTAATTTGACAGAATAGTCGGCATCTCCTAACGGATAGCTGTGTTGTGGATGTTGAAGCGCTGAAGTAGTGCCGTCTCCAAATTCCCAGAGATAGGTTAATCCCGCTCCAGAAGATGTATCAACAAACGGAAGGGGAGCTCCCGGGCAATAGAACGTATCGGCGCGAAAACCAACCAGTGGATTGGTCACAATTAAGTCCGCAGGTGAAGAGAACAGATCAGTGCAACCCGTTGCGTCGGTGACTTTTAAAGAAACATCATAGCGGCCCGGGTTAACATAGGTATGAATGAAAGGAGGCGCCGTAAAAGTTTGCTGGGCTCCACCTCCAAAATTCCATTCCCACTGAACCAGTGGTGAACCAGATGTGGTGGAAAGATCATTAAACGTAACGGTCTTGTTCTGGCATCCTCCGGCAGTAGCTGGCGTAAAATTCGCTGTTGGTCCTGTCACTGTAAGATAGTCAGCAACTGTTTTCGTATTTCTGCAACCATTAATATCTTCTATTGTTAGGCTGACATCATAGGTGCCTGCAGCAGGAAAGCTGTGGCTGAGCCCACTTGGCCCACCGTTTATGGTTGTCGGACCTATTATCCAGTCATAAGTTGAAATATTAGCAGCCGTACTATTTACAGCAAAAAGGGCAAAGAATTCATTTTTGCACACGGGATTTTTGCCGACAGAGAAATCAGCGAATTGCTCTGGTATAATGATGACTGGCTTCGTTATAGTATCAGCACAGGTTCCATTAAATGCGATCAATGTAACATTATAAGTGCCGGGTCCGGGATATACAAAAGGCGCACCGGGAACCGGCGTCAAAAATTGCGTGTTGGCAGGGTCACCCATTTCCCATTTATAGTTCAGGGGAGGCAGGGCAGGATTTACACGGCTGGTATTCATAAATGTTACCGCCCGGCTGGTACAATTGATGGTGTATTCAAAATCGGCAACAGGAGGCCTTACCTGAACGACTTGAGAAGTTGTATTGACGCATCCGTTATTTGTGACAGCGAGTGTTACATTTAACGGACCAAAGTCTTCAAATTTATGTGTTGGGCTTTGCAGATCTGATGTATTTCCCTCTCCAAAATCCCATAACCAGGTGACATCCGCCCCCGGAGTAGTAACGGCCTGACCATTGAAAAAGATGATCTCACTGGCACAGGCGTTTACCGGCGTAAAGGTAAAATTTACAGTAGGCGGCGTTCCGGTTAATACCCCATCGGGAACCATTAACGTTTTTGTGCAGCCGCTTGTGGTAGTAATGGTTAGGGAAATATCATAATTGCCAGTAGCCGCGTAGGTATGTGCCGGCGGGTTTCGAAGAGTTGAGGTAGTCCCGTCTCCGAAATCCCATAACCAGGTAGCTATGGAGTCCAATGTTTCAACAGTAGCAACAGGTGTGTAAGGAAAAGGAACGCAGCCGCCTGTTGGAGCGTTAATGGTGACGGTGGTTTCCCGTATTTTGATCATTTCGGTTCTTGTCAAGGTGTTTTGACAACCCGCCGATGTGGTCACCGTAAGGGATACCGTATAATTTCCTACGGCTGTGTATGTATGTGAGGGGTTTTGTAGCGTTGATGTATTGCCATCTCCAAAGTTCCACTGCCAGGCAGTCGCACCCGGCGTAAGGTCTGTAAATTGAGTAGTAAAAGGAGCCTGGCAGGAAGCACTGTCATTGGCATTGAAGTTAACAGCTGGCGCATCTTGTACAATAATCTGTTTAGTGATTGAATCGGTACAATTGTCAAAAAAATTGACCATCTTGACATTGTATGTTCCAGCCGTCAGGTATGTTTTGATGGGATTTGTCTGTGCAGAAGTGGTTCCATCACCAAAATACCAGAACGAGGCCTGAGGTAATTCTGAAGAACTGTTCTGAAAGGTTACCGGTTGGTTAAGACAAGCATTTGCAGGGGCTGTAAAATCAGTATTGGTTTGTGCTATTGTAACGGTTTTTGTAAGGGTACCGCTACAACCAAAATCACTAACGGCGTTTAAACGAACGGTAAAAGTGCCAGGGGCATTATAGACCGTAGTCGGATTACGGGCTGTTGAGGTTTGTCCATTTCCAAAATTCCAGGCATAACTAATCGTTCCCGGCCCGCTTGACTGGTTTTGAAAAGTTACTGAATATGGGGGGCGGCAGGACCTGGAAACAACAAAATTGAAGTCAGTGCTCACCCCGTCTACCACCCGGATATATCGGCCCCTGGAAGCAGTCCTTTTACAACCTGAACTACTCGTGACTGTTAATGTGATTGTATAAAATCCTGTATTCGTATAGTTATGAGACGGGTTTTGCAAGGTAGAAGTACCACCATCTCCAAAATCCCATTCCCAGCTTACAATTGTGCCCAGGGGAGTTGTTGACAAATCTCTGAAATTAACCCGTACAGGAACGCAACCCAATGTAATATCAGCCGAAAAATTTGGCGTGGGTGAGGGAAAAACCGTGATATAGTTAATTTTTTCAACTTCATCTATCCCGTTAGCATTCCTTACTACCAGTTTTGCGGAGTAAGTTCCGGCTGCGGTGAAGGTGACAATAGGATTCTGTGCGTTTGAAAGAGTGCCATTACTAAATTCCCAGTTCCACTCGGTGGGATTACCGGTTGATATATCAGTAAAGGTTACAGATAAGGGCGCACAACCAGAGATGACATTGGCTCTGAAATTTGCAACAGGAACCTGTCCAAAAACATAAGCAGTTGCGGATAAAGCGAGTATGAAAACAAGTAACGTTTTCTTCAGGTTCTTGTATAATTGAGTTTCCAGTACGTTTCAGTTTAGTTGCTATCTTAAAACGACCTTTTCAGGTAAAAATTATTCTTGCAACAAATTCATTACAAGATATTTTAAATGCGGCGATCAAAGGATTTGGGATAAAGTATCAATTACAGCTTCTCCAGCCTCAAAGCCTTCGACTCACTGTTTGAGTTTTGCGAGGCGACTACAAATGTCCAACTGTTATTATCTATATGCCATGTTCCATTTATAAGGGTTAAAGTTGCCCCGGAACTTGGAAAATTGGCGGTAATCGTCATGGTGGTAGCATCGCCATCCCAGGTACCGGTTTTTTCGACCACCCCGTTGTTAATGGCATCAACCGTTTGATTGCTATAAAATTGAAATTTATAGGCGCTAAAATCAGGTGTAATTACGGCGCCATTTTTTACAAAATTAGTGACAACCCATTGACCATCAGTCATGGCAGAAATTACTGCATTTTCTTTTAGTTTATCAATGGTTTTCTTGCAGCCTCCTAAAATAAGTATCAGTGAAATGGCTATAATAACTTTTTTCATAGGAAAAGTTGTGCTGCCAAATTAAGGCTATCTATTTGATTATGCAATAGTACTTTGACCTTATTTTGCCGGCGAATATCTAATATCCCCAGTATTTATTTTTTAGGGAACCTGGGATCAGCTAAAATTTCATTGATTTGACTGATATGCCTATTGCTGTGAGAGGCCATAAAAATAATGGATTGGTAACAGTCGATCCAGCCAATTGGCAGTAGAATAAAATGATTGCGCAGGTCTTCGGTAGTTGTTTTTACATATTTCAAATGAGCGGCTCTGACTGACTTAAATGTGGCCAGAGCGTCGGCTACCGCCTGCTTTCTCTCTATATCAGGCTGAAGACATTCTGTTTCTATGACATTAGCGGATCGGCCTTCCAGTGTTTTCAAAAGATCTTCATCTGACAACGGCAACTCTAAACGCTTTTCGGGATTTGCGGGCTGTTTCATCGCCAATTCCAGCTTATCCCATAGCATTTTTTCGGTAAGGCTCATATGAGAAATACATTCCGCGATACTCCATCTATCCGGTGACGACTTGAAATTGAGTTGTTTTGCTGATAATTTTTTTATGGTGCCTAGCAATTCAGTCCTCGTATCTTTTAATTGGCTGACTGCGAATTTTCTTTCGTGGTTGCTGAGGGTACTATTATTAATTGTACCTGCCAGTCCGGTAATGACAAGCATGGTTAGAAGGATACGACCTTTAGTTCTTTTAAGCATAATTTGAAATTAGGTTAAATGGTGGCGGCAACTTTATTTCAAAAGACTGCAAAATAGACGTCAAATATAGATATCTTTTAATTACCCCCTTTTTTCATTCTAATTTATTTCAAAGGTCTTTTTTTCACCATTCCGCCCTTTGTATCCCTGATGCTTTGCATCACGATGAAGGCATTGGGATCAATTTTTTCTATCGCGTTCGTCAGCCGGCTTATCTCCAGCCTGGTTACTACGGTAAATAATATATCTGTAGCAATGTAGTTGTCACCTCTTTTCCCAAAACCTCGTTTTCCCGTATAGATCGTCAAACCTCTTCCCATTTTCTCCTTGATAAATTCGGCTATCTCTTCACTATGCGGTGAGATAATGGTGACGCCGGTAAACTCTTCTACCCCTTCTAAAATAAAATCAACAGTTTTGGATGCAGTCAGGTACGTAAGCATGGCATACATGGCTACTTCTACCGAAAGTAAATATGCCGCGACAGAGAAAATGAGAATATTAAAAACGAGGATAAAATCGCCAACGCTAAGACTGCGCTTGCGACTCATGAAAATAGCCAGTATTTCGGTTCCATCTATCACCGCCCCGCCGCGTATGGTAAAACCAATACCTGCTCCAAGGAAAAAACCTCCAAAAACAGCTACCAGTAATTTGTCGTTTGTGACGGTTGGGTAAGGAAGGAATGCGACAGCAATGGCTAATAGAGAAATGGCGCCCACACTTTTTATACTAAAGCCCTTTCCTATCTGGTGCCAGCCTAGTAAAATAAAGGGGACGTTAAAGACAATGATCAAAGCTGCAAGTGGAAAATCTGTTTTGTTATTTGTCAGAAGCGAAATACCTGTTACACCACCATCAATGAAATGATTTGGCATCAAAAAACCTTTTAGTCCGAATCCTGCCAATACAACTCCAAGCAAAATAAAAAGACCACTGCGAATATAGTCCCTGAAAGTTCGTTGTTTCCGCCAGGAATGTTTGGCTTTTTGATATCGGCTCGCTGGCTGGAATTCAGTTTTGCCCAGAGCAACGCCTATGCTTTTACGAAGAGTATTAAAAAAGCCGGTGGCCATATCTTCAAAGATAGTTTAAAGAAAATTTTCTGACCACTCTACAGAAATGGTCAAATGGCTAACTTGCTTTAATTGTATTCCATTCCTCACTAGTTGCTAACAAAAAATAGAATCACCATGCAGATAGCGGAAATAATTTCTTTTCTCGAGTCTCTGGCCAATCCATCTTTGCAGGAACAGTATGACAATGCGGGACTGATCACCGGTAGTCCCGGTTGGGAATGCCACGGAATTATCTGTTCTCTGGATGCGACGGAGGAAGTAGTAAAGGAGGCGATGGCAAAAAAATGTAATCTCATTGTGGCGCATCATCCAATCATTTTTAGTGGATTGAAGAAAATAAATGGTAAAAACTATGTAGAGAAAACGATTATCACGGCAATCAAAAATGATATCGCTATTTATGCTATTCATACCAACCTGGACAATGTGATAGATGGAGTAAGCGGGAAGATGGCAAATATGATAGGATTGCAAAATCTCTCTATTCTTTTGCCGAAAGAGAACACCCTCAAAAAGCTATTCACTTTTGTTCCCGTCAATAAAGCAGAGGAAGTTCGTAATGCAATATTCTCCGCAGGCGGTGGACAAATAGGTAACTACAGCGAATGTAGTTTTAATGCAGAAGGAACCGGTACATTTAAAGCAGGATCAGGTGCTGACCCATATGTTGGCAATATCGGCAAGCAGCACCAGGAAAAAGAATTAAAGCTTGAAGTGGTCATCCCGGCTTATCTCGAAGGGGCGATCGTGGCCGCTATGAAGGCCGCTCATCCTTATGAAGAGGTCGCCTACGATGTGGTGTCCTTATCCAACC
This sequence comes from Chitinophagaceae bacterium, assembly GCA_031412015.1. Lineage (GTDB taxonomy): Bacteria > Bacteroidota > Bacteroidia > Chitinophagales > Chitinophagaceae > Terrimonas_B. Next base: position 18,287 of record JANOCH010000024.1, on the reverse strand, counting down.
GGCACCCTCAAACTGGGTCGGGAATTATTGGTGAACTTGTGCAACCAATGATCGAGGAGTCATTTTTAAAGCTGCTAAAGGCAACTTTCCAACTCAATATTATCCGGCACACTAGATTGACAGGAAGGCCAATAAAGAAGATCGCCCTATGTGGCGGAGCGGGCAGTTTTTTGATTGCCAGCGCTTTAAGAGCCTCAGCCGATATTTTTATAACGGCCGATATGAAATACCATGAATTTTTTGATGCCAACGGCAGCATGGTGATCGCTGATATTGGTCACTTTGAGAGCGAACAGTTCACCATTAGCTTGTTGCAGGAAGTTTTAGAGCAAAAATTCCCTACCTTTGCCGTCCTTAAAACAGAAGTAAGAACCAACCCGGTCTTTTATTTCTAAGCCTTTAAACTTCAAATAAAACAATGGCAAACGTTAAAGAATTCTCTGTCGAAGAAAAATTGACTTCTTTAGTTACTCTCCAAAAGATTGAAAGCAAGATGGATGAGATCCATATCCTGAAAGGCGAACTCCCCATGGAAGTAGCCGACCTGGAAGACGAGATCACGGGTTTGCATGCCCGCCAAACCCGGATTGAAGAAGAGATCAATGGCGTAACCGATTTCATACAGCAAAGAAGAGATGCTATTAAGGATGCGGAAGCTTTGGTAAAAAAATACGAAAAGCAAAGTGAAAATGTAAAGAATAACAGGGAGTTTGAAGCCATCAATAAAGAGATGGAAATGCAGCAACTGGAAGTAAAGCTGGCAGAGAAACATATCAAAGACGCCACAGAAGAAATAGCTGAAAAAGCTGTTTTACTGGAAAGGGCGAAAAAGAATATTGCTAATAAAGATAGTGTATTGGCGAATAAGAAAGCGGAGTTGGAGAAGATCATTGCAGCTAACGAAAAAGAAGAAAAGCATTTTAGTAAACTGGCAGGTGAAGCCAGGGAGCATGTTGACGCGAGGTTGCTGGCTAGTTATGAAAAGATCCGAAAGAGTTATCGTAATGGCCTGGCGGTGGTACCGGTAGAAAGAGATGCTTGCGGTGGTTGTTTTTATTCTATTCCGCCTCAAAAACAAAGTGAGATTAAGCAACATAAAAAGGTAATGGTTTGTGAGAACTGCGGACGAATCCTGGTCGATGAAGAGCTGAGCAATAATGTTGAAATAAAATAACATCATCCGTAAGGAATAGATATTTTTCTTTTTTATTTTCCTCTCGCCGCAAGCGAGAGGTTTTTTATTGGGTGATGTTTTGCTCTTTACTTAATTTGCTTTCCTGTTATACTAAATATCATTCATCTCTATTCCGCTATTGTCCATGCTACAAAGACTCACTATACATAATTATGCAATTATCGAGAAACTGGAGATTGACTTTTCCCAAAAGCTGAACATTATCACCGGTGAGACCGGAGCAGGTAAATCGATCATTGTAGGTGCACTGGGGCTTATTCTTGGTGATAGGGTTGATTCTGCTGTTTTAGTCAATAAAGAAAAGAAATGTATAATAGAGGGAACTTTTGGCGCTGACAATAAGAAAGCAGTAAAAGAATTTTTAAAAGAAAACGACCCTGATAACTATCGGGAGGATTCCGAAGAAGAACTGGTACTGCGCAGGGAAATAGGAATAAATGGAAAGTCAAGAGCTTTTGTTAATGATACACCGGTCAATCTTTCACAACTACAGCAACTAAGTTCTTTATTAGTTGACCTCCACCAGCAGTTTGATGCATTGGAACTAGGCGAAAGTGATTTTCAAAGAGAAGTCATTGATGCATTGGGTGGAAATGCAGGATTGATCAACGAATACCAGCAGGTTTTTCATCAATGGAAAAAAATAAAAAAAGAATGTGAAGTATTAAAAAGCCGGAAACAGCAATTTGATAAAGAAGCAGATTATAACCAGTTTCAGTATAACGAACTGGAAGAAGCAGGGTTCAAAGAAAATGAACTGGAAAATATCGATGCAGAACTTAAAATGCTAAGCAATGCTGAAGGTATTAAAGGGGTATTGAACAAGGTTTATTTTGAGTTGCAGGAAAATGAAACACCACTGGTACAACAAATAAAAAGTTTGGCTAACCAGTTGAATGCATTTCAATCTTATCACCCGGACCTGCCTTTATTATTACAGCGATTACAATCAATGCAAATCGAGTTACAGGATGTCGCTGACGAAGTCGGCCGGATCAGCGAGCATGTTAATTATGATCCGGAAAAGATCGAGCAACTGAATGAAAGGCTTTCTGTAGGGTATAAGTTATTGAAAAAGCATGGGGTGCAAACCACCAATGAGCTGTTGTTTATTCGGCAGCAACTCGAAGAAAAGATGCAAGCGGTGCTGAATATAGATGAAGCTATCCAGGAAAAAGAAAAGCAAAGTATTCAACTGTTGAATGAAGTGGTGACACTGGCGAAAAAAATATCAGCCAGCCGTCAGAAGCAAATAAAACCCCTGGAAGATAAGGTCAACAAACTGTTGGCGCAGGTTGGAATGGCCAATGCAAGACTTAAAGTAGATATCAAAAGTGAAACAGAATTAAACCAATTTGGATTTGACAGGATCGACTTTTTATTTGATGCTAATAAGAGCGGACAATTTCAACCAGTTCGTAAAGTGGCCAGTGGCGGTGAGCTCAGCCGTTTAATGCTTTGTATAAAATCTTTGGTGGCGCAATCAATCGATCTGCCCACGATGATCTTTGATGAGATCGATACCGGTATTTCAGGCGAAGCGGCCAAACAGGTTGGAATTATTTTAAAAGAATTAGCCGTTAAACGGCAGGTGATCTGCATCACCCATCAACCACAGATTGCTGGTAAAGCTGATGCACATTTTTTTGTTTATAAAGAGATCGTAAAGGATATGGTGAAAACAAATATTCGCCGACTGACGAATGAAGAAAGGATCACCGCAATCGCCAAAATGCTGAGCGGAGAAAAGCCCACTGCCGCTGCTTTGGAAAATGCAAAGGAGATGGTGGGGAATTAAGGAACATGTCGCCGGTCTATAAATTAGCCTTATTTATTATCATTCTTGGTTTGCTCCTGGTAACGGGTTATTCATCATTCCGGTACCTGAACAGGAAAATTAAAGAAAGCGAAACCGGGTGGAAATTGGCCGGATACTCGTTACTCCTGGTACTTGTTAATGCGTGTTTGTTGGTTGGAGGATTGTTTTTACTTATTAAAAGCTATGAATTCCTGGCAGATGTTGAATAATCTTTTATTGTTACTTTTACCCGCAATTAAAAATTAAAAAATCAATAGTTATGGCTTATAACCTCCTAAAAGGAAAAAGAGGAATCATTACTGGTGCGCTGGATGAGAATTCAATTGCCTGGAAAGTGGCTGAAAAAGCATACGAAGAGGGGGCCTCTATTGTTTTGACCAATGCACCCATTGCTATGCGTATGGGTGAGATCAATAAACTGGCGGAAAAAACAAAGTCAGAGATCATCCCCGCAGATGCTACTAATGTGGACGAACTGACAAACCTGTTTACCAGATCCCAGGAAGTACTCGGTGGTAAGATAGACTTTGTATTACATTCCATTGGTATGAGTGTGAACATAAGGAAGAAGATACCTTATACCGAATCGAACTATGATTATTTCATGAAAGGCATTGATGTGTCAGCTATGTCATTTCATAAGATGCTTGCGGTGGCAAAAAAATTGGATGCCATCAATGAATGGGGCAGTGTAGTAGCGCTGACCTATATGGCGGCGCAACGCACCTATCCTTTTTATACGGACATGGCAGATATCAAAGCCATGCTGGAGTCTATCGCCCGAAGTTTTGGTTATCATTATGGTGTGGAGAAGAAAGTCAGGATTAACACCGTTTCCCAATCGCCGACGAAAACAACGGCCGGCACAGGGATAAAAGGGTTTGGTGATTTCTTTGACTTTGCTAATTCAATAGCGCCATTGGGAAACGCCACCGCCGAAGATTGTGCCAACTACTGCATTACTCTATTCTCCGATCTGACAAGAATGGTTACGATGCAAAACCTGTTTCATGATGGTGGTTATTCAACAACTGGTGTAAGTAACGAGGTGATGCAGAAGCTGGGGGTGACTGAATAATATCAGATCAGCTTATCGAATTGAATGATGAAGCGGGTACATCGACTTTCTAAATAGTGAAGCCTCCGATTTATGGAGGCTTCAATTTTATAGCTACGCTAGTCGTATTAATTAGTATTCATCTTCGTTGAACAGGAAATCCTCCTGGGTAGGATAGTCGGGCCAGATGTCTTCAATTGTCTCATACACGTCCTGACCTTCGTCTTCCAGTTCCTGTAGGTTTTCAACCACCTCAAGCGGTGCGCCGGAACGAATTGAATAGTCAATCAGTTCGTCTTTTGTGGCCGGCCAGGGGGCGTCTTCAAGGTACGATGCCAGTTCTAATGTCCAGAACATATTTTGGATGGTTTATTTATTAATTATCGGGATTGAGCACTTCGGTTTAGTATCCCAATTTTCCGCAAATGTAACGGTATTAACGAATTTTCCAAATCCTTAGTTGTTCAGCGGGGGTTGAATAATTTCCTAAAGTTTAACCAACCACTCAGTCCTATTTTGCCGAAAGGTTCGTTTTTATGGATATTTGATTAATTTGAAAGGATTTAATAATATGATTTCCGGGAAAAATATTCATAAAAGGTACGGCGCTGTGGAAGTATTGAAGGGGGTGGACATAGCTATCAAGAAGGGCGAGGTTGCCTCTATTGTTGGTCCGTCAGGATCCGGCAAAAGTACGTTGCTTCATATTCTAGGTACATTGGATAAGGCGGACAATGGCACCGTGAATATGAATGACACTATGATCAATACATTAACCGGGAAGAAATTGGCGGCATTCAGGAACAAGCATATTGGTTTTGTTTTCCAGTTTCATCATTTGTTGCCGGAGTTTAATGCCTGGGAGAATGTCAGCATTCCCGGCTGGCTGGCTGGAAGAAAGAAAGCCGAAGTAAAAGAAGAGGCTATCCGGTTGTTGACCATGCTTGGTCTTTCCCAGCGTATGGAAAATAAGCCCAATGAATTAAGTGGCGGCGAACAACAACGTGTGGCGGTGGCAAGAGCTTTGATCAATAAACCCGATATAGTTATGGCTGATGAACCGACAGGGAACCTTGATTCTACCAATGCGAGGGAACTTCACCAGCTATTTTTCGATCTCCGCGACAAGTTCAACCAAACCTTTTTAATAGTTACCCACAACGAGGAATTAGCTCAGCTTAGCGATCGGGTGCTGCACATGAAAGATGGAAAGATTGTTTGATGTAAAGTGAAAGGCAAAGCCAATCCGGATAAAGAAGGTCGTACATCATACTTTATTATACTATGTTCTCGCTTTCCAGGGAATATCTGGCACATTTAATAAATGCCCGGTATACCTGGCCAATATGAACAGGTAGTCACTAAGACGATTCAGGTATTTGATGATGAGGGGTTCAACATCATTTTTTTCTGTGGCAAGTCTGACGCAGCAACGCTCAGCTCTTCTGCAAATGCAACGGGCAATATGTACATGTGAAATGGAAGGATGGCCGCCAGGCAGAATGAAAGATTTCATCGCGGGCAATTCATCATTCATTTTGTCAATCTCTTTTTCTAATAGCACGATGTCTGTTTCTTTCAGATCGGGGATCGTCATCTTTGTTTCCTTCTCCGGGTCGCAGGCAAGGGCCGAACCAATGGTAAATAAACGATCCTGAATTTCCTGTAACACGGTTTTACTGTTCTCATCTGTCAATAGATCTTTACACAAACCGATATAAGAATTCATTTCATCTACTGTTCCATAAGCTTCTATACGAAGGTGTGATTTAGAAACTTTTGTTCCCCCAATTAGTGATGTCGTTCCTTTGTCGCCGGTTTTAGTATAGATCTTCATAACTGTTTATATAAGTCTCCTGTAGTAAAACAAATTTTAATAACAGAAATTACCGGGAGAAAGGTTTACGGCGGGATTTGAAATGATCACTGGTGAGCATACATTCCCACTTTCTCGTTTCTGCTATCCTTTTCTATTACGCCATCGCGAAGACGTATGATACGGTGAGCATGATTGGCAATATCTTCCTCATGGGTAACCAAAACAATTGTATTTCCTCCTGAATGGATACTATTTAATATTTCCATGATCTCGTAGGAAGTTTTTGTATCAAGGTTACCAGTAGGTTCGTCAGCAAGAATGAGAGCCGGATCATTGACGAGTGCCCTTGCAATGGCCACTCTTTGTGATTGTCCCCCGCTCAGTTCGTTGGGCCGGTGGTGACTGCGGTCTGTAAGGCTGACCAGCCCCAGGACATACATAGCTCTCTCATTGCGTTGCTTTTTGCTCATACCGGCATATACCAGCGGCAGGGCCACGTTTTCCAATGCGGTCAGGCGCGGTAGTAAATTGAATTGCTGAAATACAAAACCAATTTCTTTATTACGAACTTCTGCCAGGGCGTTATCCTCCATTTTGCTAACATCCTGCTGATTCAAAATATAATTACCGGCAGTAGGAGTATCAAGGCATCCAACGATATTCATCAATGTGCTTTTGCCTGAACCAGAGGGTCCCATCAGGGCCACATATTCGTTTTTGAATATGTCTAAAGAAACACCCTTCAATACTTCCAGGGCGTTTTTACCCATAAAGTAGCTTTTGCGGATATTTTCAAGATGAATGAGGCCCGCATCTCCGCCGGCCGGCGGAGGGCTTATAAGATTATCTTTTACTGTCGGAATCATCTTTAAAATTAATAGATGGTTATTCTGAATGATTAATGCTACTCATTACGCCCCTTTAGGGGATGGGGGCTTTATAACTTTCGGTACTTTAAAAAATTGTTCATCGTGAAGAGGTGCATTTTTCAATGCTTCGGAACGGCTGACGGATCCTTCTATTTCATCTTCTCTCAGTACATTTACCTCACCACTCATGTGAAGTAGTGGTTCCACATTTTCGAGGTCCAGTTCATTCAGCTTTTCAACAAAACCGATCATACGCTGTAGATCGCTTTTTATTTCCTGCTTTTCTGCCTCGTCGAATTTTAGCCGGGCCAGGTGGGCCAGTTTATCTACCATCGCGTCATTTACTTCCATTTAACAAATATAGTTTGCAATCGGGAATGGGCAATTTGCAATTGACAAGTGGCAAATTGCCCCCACCGCACTGCCGTTGCCATCTGCGGGGTTTTCTTATCTTCGCCGCCTTATGGAAAAACGGAAAGAAATAGTCATGAGCGGCATTCGCCCAACGGGGTTTTTGCACCTCGGCAATTACTTTGGGGCGGTTCGCAATTACGTTCGAATGCAGGATGAGTACGAGTGTTTTTTTATGGTGGCCGATTTGCATTCATTGACCACCCACCCTGATACTAAAGAGCTTAAACTGAATGTACACAGGGTATTGTCAGAAAATATCGCTTGTGGGCTGGATCCGGATAAAGCCGCATTATACTGTCAAAGTCATATTCATGAAACGGCAGAGTTGTACTTGTACCTTAATATGCTTGCCTATAAAGGCGAATTAGAGAAGACCGTGACCTTTAAAGATAAAGTGAGGCAACACCCTGAAAATGTCAATGCCGGCCTGCTGACCTATCCTGTTTTGCAAACAGCCGACATTATCCTGCACCGGGCATCTTTGGTACCGGTAGGTAAGGACCAGGAGCAACATTTGGAAATGGCCCGCAATTTCGCCAATCGATTCAATCATCGTTATGGCGACGTGTTCCCGGAACCACAGGCCTTTAATTATGGCGGAGACCTGGCAAAAGTTCCAAGCCTTGACGGAAGCGGTAAGATGAGTAAAAGCGAGAATCAGTATGCCACGATCTTTCTGAGTGATGATGATGAACTGATAAGGAAGAAAGTAATGAAAGCAAAAATGGACGGAGGTCCAAAGGAAATGAATTCTCCTAAATCTCCGGAAGTGGAAAATATTTTCATTTTAATGAGATTAATGAGTGACCCGGAAACACTAAGAAAATTTGAGGAGGAGTATAATAATTGCAGCATCAAATATGGGGAAATGAAAGGGCAGTTGGGAGAGGACCTGGTAAAATTTGTTGCGCCCATACGCGAAAAGGCCGAGGCCATTCGAAACGATGCGGCCTACCTGAGAGAGGTGATGGAAAAAGGGGCTGAAAAAGCAAGAACAAGCGCCAGGGCCACGATGGAATTAGTAAGGGCTGCGATGGGGCTAAAGTATTGGTGATTTCTATTCCCCGAAGACGGAATGGAAAACATTCTTTTAGGAGAATTGGCGAAAAGATTTTATATATTCAATTATTAAACTGTAAAATTTTCCTTTAGGGGATAGGGGCATGGCAAAGACAAAAAAACCAAAGCATATCGCGGTAGCGGGAAATATCGGGGCGGGTAAAACCACACTGACCGAAATGCTGAGCAAGCACTACAAGTGGATACCGAACTTTGAAGACGTTGACCATAATCCTTACTTAATGGATTTTTATGAGGACATGCCCCGCTGGAGTTTTAACCTTCAGATATATTTCTTGAATAGCCGTCTTCAACAATTGGTAGACATTCAAAAAGGTACAGAAACAATCATACAGGATCGGACCATCTATGAGGATGCTAATATTTTTGCCCCTAATCTGCATGAAATGGGATTGATGAGCAAGCGGGATTTTGATAATTACTTTCATTTTTTCCAAACGTTAAAGACATTGGTTCAGCCTCCTGATCTGTTGATCTATTTAAATGCGTCTGTTCCAACATTAGTTGGCCAGATACAAAAAAGAGGAAGAGAATACGAAGAAAATATCCGCCTGGATTACCTGAAACGTCTTAATGAATATTATAATAAGTGGATCGATTCATACAAAGAAGGATCATTATTAATAGTCGATGTGGACAAAAATAAATTCGCAGAGAAGGAAGAAGATTTTGGCGAGATCATTACCAAAATAGATGCGCAGTTGTATGGATTGTTTTAACTGTTTATAGGCATATCTTTCTGTAAAAAAAAGTAAATTGTGAGTATGAAAGCGATCTTTTTATTTACAGTAATTCTACTGGGTGTTTCAGCGCAGTCCCAATCATTGCTAGATGCGATATATAGCGGAAAACTGAAAGCCGATACCGGAGCCGTGTTAAGAAAAGGAGACAGTTTGAAGATCAAGGAAAATATGGCGCAGAAAGTAGTTGCTGATTCTATAAGAAAGGATTCCATCGCTGCTGCAAAGGCAGCGGTTATAGAAAGGCAGAATTCTACCGTTTCAAACAGTGACGCTGCGGCTACGGGGACAAACACGGGTATTGTTTCAAATACCGGTGCTGATGCTAGTTCCGCCGATGCAATGCCTGCGGAAAAAACTATCCCTAAAGACAATAATAAAATTTGGAAAGCCTTTATTGATTCGCTTAGTACCACTATAAAATCAGAGGTCCTCAGCTCCGGAAAGATTAAAAAAGGAGCTTATTCCGTTCTTATCAATTATGAGATAAAACCTGATGGGCAAATTGGCATCAATAGCGTTGCTTCTGAGCCGCAAAGTTCTTTTCTTGATGAACAGATCAAAATGAGATTGACATTGGACGCTCCGCAGTTAAACCCGGTTTTAGGCACCAATGGCCAGCCAAGGACAGTGGCCAGGAAGCAAATGCTAACTTTTGTTAAGTAGATGATCGTTAACATTAAAAAGATCTTCAGAATAGATTGCAGAAAACTCACTCACGGGATTTCTGCAATTTTTTTTTGTACTACTTCCATTTTATTACTTTCCACATGCAGATAGCATTCTAGAATACAGAAGTGTTAAAAAAATGATCATGCAGGCGGGAAGATTTATAATGATCGAAAGGGATAATAAAGGAAAAGATGGCGTGATTCGTTAAAGGGAAATTTATATGACCAGGTTAATAGTTTGAAAAGGCGTTTAGTGCTTTCAGCTCCTCCCGGATCTTCTTAAGCCACTCCGCTTGTTTCTCTTGGTTTATACTGTGATTGGTTTCCTTATCGTACTGATTTTGAAAATCATCCTTTTCAGCGGTAAGTTTCATGTAAATGTTCTTAAGATCGGCTTTGAAGGTATTCTTGTTGAATACATATTCACTCATCTGTTTATTTAGCTTACGGGCAAAAATTTCAGCAATATCAAAATGTCCCTGCTCATGCCCCAGGATATAATCGGTTTTATGTGATCCCCATGATTTTGTCTTAGAAAAGCTGCAGGTGATCTTATAGCCGAATCCGTTTTTGTTGAAGTTGTATTCAATGCCCAGGTAGGTTGCCGTTGAAGCCGCCGCATCAGAACCTGTTTGCACTTTTCCTTTATAATCAGCCCAGGTAAGCTTTTGATCTTCATTCCACTGAATAAGTTCCTCATTTTTGCCCTGGCCAGTCGCAGATAAAAACCAGGATAATAGAATGACCGGAAGTAGCTTTTTCATCATAATGTTGTAAAACGTGAACTGGTTAAAAAAAGTTGCAACCGAATCCTGAATGGTATCATAAAAAAACTCCCCCGAACAATTCCAGGGGAGTATTTCAAGCAATCGCAGAAGGGTTAGAATTTTGGCTGTGCCGCCAAAACTTCTGCCGTCACCCCGTCCTTGTATTTATCAAAATTCTTTATAAAAAGATTGGCCAAAAATTTAGCCTTCTCATCATAAGCTGTTTTATCGGACCATGTATTACGCGGATTCAATATTTCCGCAGGAACATTCGGACATTCTTTAGGAATGGCCATTCCAAATACCGGGTGCATCTCAAATTCAGCATTCTTTAGTTTTCCTTCCAATGCCGCAGTTATCATAGCCCTGGTGTATTTCAATTTCATGCGGTTACCAATACCGTATGGACCGCCCGTCCAGCCCGTGTTGATCATCCACACATTGACTTTATTTTTTTGCATTTTATCGCCCAGCATTTGAGCATATTTGCCCGGATGCAGGGGTAAGAAAGGGGCTCCAAAGCAAGCGCTGAACGTAGGTTTCGGTTCTGTAACACCAGCTTCTGTTCCAGCTACCTTGGCAGTATAACCAGATATAAACTGGTACATGGCTTGTCCTGGTGTAAGTTTTGAAACAGGAGGCAATACACCAAAAGCATCACAGGTTAGGAAGAATATATTTTTGGGTAATCCGCCAATCGAAGGTTCCATTGCATTGCTGATGAAGTAAAGCGGGTAGGAAACCCTCGTATTCTCAGTTATAGAGCCATCATCGAAGTTTATCTTATTGGTACCGGGGTAGAAAGTAATATTCTCTACCAATGCACCGGGCTTAATAGCATTATAGATCTCCGGCTCTTTTTCTTCTGTGAGATTGATGGTTTTAGCATAACACCCACCTTCAAAATTGAAGATGTTGTCCGCCGTCCAGCCGTGTTCATCATCGCCGATCAGCTTGCGGTTGGGGTCAGCACTTAACGTTGTTTTACCAGTTCCGCTCAATCCAAAGAATATAGCTGTGTCACCATCATCGCCCATATTAGCGCTGCAATGCATACTTAACACATCCTTCTCATGTGGAAGCAAATAATTGAGGATGGTAAAAATGCCTTTTTTTATTTCACCGGTGTATCCGCTTCCGGCGATCAGTATCATTTTATGTTTGAAAGAGATCACGGCGGCATTGTGTTGCCTGGTTCCACATTCGGCCGGATCCAATTTTAAACCCGGCGCGGAAATAACATGCCATTCAGGTTTAAAATCTTCGAGCTCTTCTTCGGTCGGACGTAAGAACATATTATGCGCAAACAGGTTATTCCATGGCTTTTCATTGAGGACCCTGATATTTACACGGTAGCGCGGATCTGCACAGGCATAGCAATCACGCACCCACAATTCAGGCAGATTCTCAAAATGATTGAGTATTTTTTTATGGATGATGTCAAAATACTTTTGATCGATCGGAAGATTAAAATCATTCCAGTGGATCGTATCAGCCGTCGTTTTATCCTTAACGATAAATTTATCTTTTGGGGAACGACCTGTAAATTCTCCGGTACGGATGACCAATGCACCTGAATCATTCAGCACGCCTTCGCCAATGCGTAAAGTGTCCTGTATTAATTCTTCAGGCGACAATTGATAGTGAATAGTTTCGGTGGCGATACCTAACCGCGATAGGTTCGCGGCCTGGGCTGTGATGGCAGAAGTAGACATATGGGCAATCAAATTTGATTAGACTACAAAAATAACACACAAATGGCGGTAAATACAAACGAGTGTTAGTGTTACGCTTTGGATTGATTATAGAAATATGTTTGTTTGTTTGGAAATTTTTTAAAATTGGCGCCATATTTTTTAAACTATCAAATGCAAGCTAAGTTTATTTAAAAAAAATTGATTTTCAATCAATTGTCAGAATTTTGATAAAAATCATCCATTTCAGCTGTCTTTAACTTTAATTCCTCAAATAAGATGAAAAATTTGCCGCTTGATCCTCAGTTGTTCGTTCAAAACCGGGAGCGATTTGTGCGTAAGATGAAAAAGAACTCGATCGCTATCATTGTGAGTAATGACGAAATGCCAAGTAATGGTGACGCTATTTACAAGTTTAAGCAAAACAGCGATCTGTACTGGCTGAGTGGTGTCACGCAGGAAGACAGCATGGTAATTTTATTTCCGGATAATCCGGATCCGAAGTACCGGGAAGTTCTTGTGTTGGTTCGCCCGAATGAGTTGAAAGAAAAATGGGATGGAAAAAGAGTAAGAGCCAGCGAAGCGAGAGAAATTAGCGGGATCAAAACCATAGTTTGGCTGGATACATTGGAAGGATTATTACAGCCCTGGATTCACCTGGCGGATACGATCTATTTGGATAGTAATGAAAATGACCGGAAAGCCAGTCTGCTGCGGACGAGGGATTACCGGTACGTCGAAGAAATGAAATCCCGCTATCCATTGCATTATTATGAAAGGGCGGCAAAGATCTTCAAAGATGTCCGTGCTATTAAAACAGCATCAGAAGTAGCCGTTATTCAACAAGCTATTGATATTACTGACAACACCTTTCGCCGGTTGCTGAAATTTATCAAACCCGGAGTAATGGAATATGAAATTGAAGCGGAAATAGTTCATTCTTTTCTGAGTCAACGGGCAACAGGCGAAGCATATGGAAGTATCATTGCCAGCGGAGACAGGGCCAGGACCTTGCACTATGTTTCTAACAACCAGGAATGCAAAGACGGAGAGTTGATTCTAATGGATTTTGGTGCAGAATATGGAGGCTATTGTGCGGACCTCACACGTACGATCCCCGTGAATGGAAAATTTACCCGCCGGCAAAAGACAGTTTATAATGCGTGTTTGCACCTGCATGATTTTGCAAAGAGTCTGCTCAAACCGGGCATTGGTATTTTTGATTACACCGAAAAAGTAGGCGAAGAAGCCACCCAACAGTTTTTAAAGATCGGTTTGCTTAAGAAGGGGGATATTAAAAATGAAGACAGCGAAAACCGGGCGTATAGAAAATATTTGTATCACGGTATATCCCATCATTTAGGTATTGATGTCCATGACCTGGGAGCCAGGATAGAACCCATCAAACCCGGTATGGTGTTTACGGTGGAGCCTGGTATTTATATTGAAGAAGAAAAAATGGGTATTCGGATAGAGAATAATGTTTGGATAACAAAAAATGGCAATAAGGATCTAATGAAGAATATTCCCATTACGGTGGATGAGATTGAGACTTTAATGAAAAAATAAAATTTATCTTTCCGGCATGAAGCAAATTCCAAATCTCTTCACATTACTCAATCTTGTTTTTGGCTGTATAGCGATCGTTTTTATTCTCCAAACAGGACAATCTCTTGTTTATATTGACCGGGATGGTTTTACATCCTGGGATCTTCCCGAAAGAATTGCTCTAGGCTCACTTTTTATTTTTGCCGCAGGCGTTATCGATTTCCTGGATGGTTTCGTAGCACGGCTATTTAAAGCCAGTTCTGAAATGGGTAAGCAGCTGGATTCCCTCGCTGATGTAGTTAGTTTTGGTGTGGCGCCAGGTTTGATACTTTACCAGATGCTTCGAATCAGTTTTGCCAAAGAGACTGACGGGCTGGATGTTTCGATTGCGGCATTATTACCAGCATTTCTTATTCCCTGTGCGGGAGCATGGCGGTTGGCAAGATTTAATATTGATACAACACAGCAGTATTCATTTAAAGGCATACCAATACCGGCTGCTGGAATTACGATTGCTTCTTTGCCACTTATTGTTCATTACCAGCAATTCAATTTGCAGGAAATATTATTTAACAAATGGTTGATCTATGGTATTATCCTGCTATTGAGCTACCTGATGGTCAGCAATATTCCCTTAATGAGCCTGAAATTCAAGGATAGCAGCCTGAAAAATAATTTGCCGAAATATATACTGGCGGCTATTGCTATTGTGGCGGCGATTGTTTTAAAATGGGTGGCCATTCCGGTGGTGTTCATCGCCTATGTTATTGTATCTTTGGCCTTCAAAAATAAAATTGCATGACCTTCACTGTACAGATAAAAGTAATGCCGTTAAAAGAGTTGTTGGATCCGCAAGGTAAGGCCGTCATGGGTGGCCTTGAAAACCTGGGATTGAGCGGCGTGGAAGATGTAAGAATTGGTAAGAATATTACGCTGCAGGTAAATGCCGATTCAGCCGAAAAAGCAAAACAAATTGCTGAAGAAGCCAGTAAAAAATTGCTGTCAAACCCGGTGATGGAATATTTTGAAGTCTCCGTTAATTAGTAAATGTGGTAATTTGAAAATTTGAAAATTATTCCAGTTTAGGACATCTTTTTCAAATTTGCCCATTTTCAAATTTTCAAATTCATGCTTTATCTTGTTCCTACTCCCATCGGCAACCTCAAAGACATTACACTTCGCGCAATTGAAGTGTTGAAGGAGGTTGACCTGATCCTGGCGGAAGATACCCGCAATACTTCTCACCTGTTGAATCATTACCAGATCAGTAAACCACTTTCACCTTATCACCAGCATAATGAACATAAAATAGTTCAGCATTTAGTCAGGCAATTGCAGGAAGGGAAAAATATGGCGGTAGTGACGGATGCCGGCACTCCCGGCATTTCTGACCCTGCTTTTTTGTTGGTGAGGGAATGCATCAAAGAGGGGATTAAAGTAGAATGCTTGCCTGGGGCGACAGCTTTCGTTCCGGCATTGGTCAACAGCGGTATTCCTACCAATAGGTTTGTTTTTGAAGGATTTTTACCAATAAAAAAAGGAAGGCAAACGCTGTTGAAGCAATTGGCCGATGAAGAAAGGACTATGATTTTTTATGAATCGCCAATACGGTTGGTGAAAACCCTGGAAGAATTTTCCACTCATTTTGGTGCCGATAGAATTTGTTGTGTCTCCCGGGAGCTCAGCAAGTTGTTTGAAGAGAATAGAAGGGGAACATTATCAGAAGTGGCCGCTCATTTCGCCGAAAAACCGGTGAAAGGCGAAATTGTCATTGTAGTTGCAGGGAAAGATAAATGATAATTTATACTTAAAAAATAGCCTGGCATGGTTTTGAGACGTGATTGCGTTGCAATTTTGCCCTTCAAAACAATAGACAGGATTATGAAAAAAAGATTAGTATTAACAGCCTTGGTTGCAATATGTTTTACGGGTATGGCTTTTACCCAGATCAGGGAAGTACCCAAAGCCGTTGAAGAAACTTTTTCCAACCAGTATAAGGGAGCGTCAAATATTGATTATAAAGATCAATTGGTGAGAGTGGATGTTCACTTTGACCTTGAGGGAGAAAAAATGGTTGCCTCTTATACCAATAAAGGCTTGTGGAAGGAAACCCAAAAAGAATGGAGCTTTGATAAATTACCCCAGGAGGTAAAAGATGGCTTCGAGAAAAGCAAGTATGCTGACCGCGATGTAGACGATGTTATTATTTTATACCTCCCGGGTGGTAATGAGCAATACCGTCTTAAAGCAAAGAAAAATGGCGTTGAAAAGAAGTTTGTGTACTTTAATCCCATGGGTAGGCTGCTAAGGGAATCAGTTACGCTGTAGTATATCTGGTGACGCAAACTAATCCTAACTCCTTTTCCAGGAGTTTTTTTATTTTATAGCATTTTGGAACTTACAGTTGTCGATTTAACGAAATTGCATCCCAGTTTATTTATCAGGAAAAAATTAACTATGAAACATATCGCAAGTTTACTGGTATTGTTGGCTGGTTACAATGGCTTTTCCCAGGATATAGGGTTTGCAAGAAAGATAGTGGATACGTTAACCTCTTCGGCATTCTGGGGTCGTGGCTATACCAACGATGGCATGTCAAAAGCGGCCAGTTTTCTTGCAGGCCAGTTTCAATTCTATGGCTTGAAGCCGTTGAAAGGGAATGATTTTTTTCAATTTTTTTCATACCCGGTCAATACGTTCCCAGGTAAAATGGAAGTAAGTATTAATGGTAAAGATCTTGTTCCCGGTAAAGATTTTATTATAAGTCCAGAAAGTAAAGGAGTAAAAGCAAAGGGAAATTTGGAAAGAGCGGATAGCGTTCAGTTCGTTAACGGGCAAAGACGGCTCATTGTAAAATTAGAAGATAAACTTACGTGGTCAGTAGCTCCTGACCAAGCCGATTTTACCATTATACAGCTTGACAAAAAATTATTGAGAGAATCCCCGGAAAGTTTTAAAGTAAATATCGAGAACGACCTGGTAAAGAAATTTAAGGCAGCCAATGTTTGCGGTGTAGTAAAAGGAACGGTAAAACCAGATTCTATTATTTTTATTACGGCCCACTACGATCACCTGGGTGGTATGGGCAAAGCCACTTATTTTCCCGGCGCTAATGACAATGCAAGCGGAATTTCATTGTTGCTGAATCTCGCCCATTATTATACGGTCAATCCGCCACCCTATTCCATCGGCTTTATTTGTTTTGCCGGCGAGGAAGCCGGTCTTATTGGGTCGAAATATTTTACAGAAAACCCTTTAATACCGCTAAAGAATATTCGTTTCCTTATCAATACGGATCTCGCCGGCACAGGGGAAGAGGGGATCACCGTTGTAAATGCAACTGAATTCCCCAGAGAATTCGCCATGATGAATGCCGTAAATGATGAGGGAAAATTACTGGCGAAAATCAATTCGCGTGGAAAAGCAGCCAACAGCGATCATTACTTTTTTACAGAAAAGGGAGTGCCTGCTTTCTTCTTTTATACGATGGGAGGGATCAAGGCATACCATGATGTATTTGATAGAGCCGAAACTTTACCGCTCAATGAGCACGAAGATCTCTTTAAACTGCTGGTAAAATTCAATGAAAAATTAATGGGTAAATAAAGAATCTAACAAAGATCTGGATATGAAAAAAATAATAGCAGGATTAGTTATTCTATCACCTTTATTTGTTGTAGCACAAGCGACGCAGACTGCCACTACCGGTTATTGGCATCAACGTGTAAAGTATGTGATGGATATTGACGTGAATGCAGAAACAAACCGCTTTAGAGGAAAACAAAAACTTGAGTACTGGAATAATTCTCCCGATACATTAACGGAAGTGTATTACCATTTATACTGGAATGCTTTTCAACCGAACAGTCTAATGGATGTGCAAAGCCGGCGCCAGGGAGGGACCCTGGTGGGTGGTAGACAGGATTGGGATGGAAGGATCCGCGATCGTATCCTGTACCTGCAGCCGGACGAGATCGGGTATCAGAAGATAATTTCATTGAAAATGAACGGACGAATACAAAGTTTTAAAGTGTTGGAAACCATCTTGGCAGTAAAACTTGATAAGCCTGTTCTTCCCAAATCGAAAGTGGTGTTTGAAATGGAATTCGAAGCACAGGTGCCGGTTCAGATTCGCCGTAGCGGAAGAGATAATGCTGAGGGAGTAAAATTTAGTATGAGCCAGTGGTATCCCAAACTTTGCGAGTATGATAAAGAAGGATGGCATCCGACACCCTATGTCGGTCGTGAGTTCTATGGCGTTTGGGGAGATTACGACGTCAACATTTCCATTGATAAGAGCTATATAATCGGGGCAACCGGCTACTTGAAAAATGCGAACCAGGTTGGTTATGGTTATGAAGATGCCGGTGCAAAGGTGATAAGGCCCACCGGTAATAAACTCGTCTGGCGTTTCAATGCACCAAATGTCCATGATTTTGTCTGGGCGGCTGATCCCGATTATATACACCTTACTAAAAAAGTAAGAGAGGGCCTGGTGTTGCATGCATTTTATAAGATCGAGCCTGAATTGATAAAGAAACAGTACACGAATTTGCCCGCGACAACCAAGGCACTAATGGCAAACAATCCGGATAATTATGTAAAATATTACAA
>JANOCH010000023.1:0-3296 GCA_031412015.1 Chitinophagaceae bacterium | reverse complement strand
CGTTTTGCCATCCGCGGCTAACAATTTTACTGATTTAATTTTCATCCCACCATCTAAGTCTTCACCGTCTGTATCATAACGGCTGCCTCTTAGCGGAACGATCGCTGCGCCACGGGAGTCTTTGGCAAAAAGATTTTGCTCCAGGAATAGCCAGGCGAAAGCAAGGGCGTCCGGGCTGTTATTGGTATAATTTAAAATCGCTTTGCCGGATATTTCACGGGTCGTTTCGTTGAGTGATGCCGTCAACTGGTAATCGGTCCGGTTTTGCCAATAGGCCGGGCCGGGCTGCCCGCTGGCCGAACGAAACTCGGTGCCATTGCTGGTATAAAACATACTGTTGAACGCCTCAAGGTAAT
This sequence comes from Chitinophagaceae bacterium, assembly GCA_031412015.1. Lineage (GTDB taxonomy): Bacteria > Bacteroidota > Bacteroidia > Chitinophagales > Chitinophagaceae > Terrimonas_B. Next base: position 2,940 of record JANOCH010000023.1, on the reverse strand, counting down.
TATACTTTGATTCTGGGGCTGTTTCAGCCGTACTGGTTTGTGACCATGAAGGTACACCTGCAAAAAGAAGGCTTGCAAGGGCTACGAATGTTTTTGTCTTAAATAATCTCATGAATTGTGTTTGTTGAATTTTTGAGAGCCTGCAATATCCCGAAAAAATGGGAAAAATTGGGTGAGAAAGCTGTTATAATATGATGGCCGGTTTGAAACGGGTATAAGCAAATTGAATTACTGAAATAAGCCATTAATTCAGTGTTCTTCAACGCTGAACATATCTTTGTCATTGGTTATTGTAAAATTGCTATACGATGAAGAGGATCAAAAACCTTGCGATGATATTATTGATTTGTTTTATTCACCAGTGCTTTACAGCAATATCCGGGCACAAAAAGGCAAAACAGTAAAACGAATTGAACCAGGTTCCACAACCGGTTTACAGGACCGGGAGTACTGGACCAGCCTCTTATATAAAATCTCCTGGCCTGTTATTCATAACCTCGCCAAAGAAACATTACAAAAGAATATGACTGTAGAATTAGCACCAGGCTATTACCTGCATGCTAAAAAAGTAACGTATCTAGAGGCGGTTGGACGGACGGTATCGGGAATTGCACCCTGGTTGGCATTGCCTGATGACGAAACAAAGGAAGGCTCCATACGAAAACAACTTCGATTGGAATTATTAAAAGGGCTTTCACATGCCGTGGATCCTGCCAGCCCTGATTATTTAAATTTCAGAAACGAGCATCAGCCCCTGGTAGATGCGGCTTTTTTAGCACATGGTTTTTTACGGGCAACACAGGCATTGTGGGAGCCTTTGGATACACTTACTAAAAAGCGATTTATTGAAGAGTTCAAATCATTGCGCAACCGCAAAGCCGGTTTTAGCAACTGGCTTTTATTCGCTGGTATCACGGAAGGTTTCCTGATGAAGATCGGTGAGCAATATGACCCGGTCCGCATTGATCTCGCCATACGTAAAATAAATGAATGGTACAAAGGCGATGGATGGTACAGTGATGGTGAGAAGTTCGGTATGGACTACTATAATTCATTTGTTATTCACCCGATGCTGGTCGATCTGTTGAAAGTCACCGTTGAGAAAAAATTTTCGCAGCAGCAGGAATATGATATAGCGTTGAAAAGAATGGTTCGTCATTCGGAATTTTTAGAACGAATCATTTCTCCTGAAGGTACTTATCCTGTGTTTGGAAGATCTATCACCTATCGTTCAGCGGTATTCCAGGCATTGGCACAAACAGTCTTGATGGAAAGATTACCAGAAAATATTATGCCTTCACAAGTGCGTTGTGCATTGACCAAAGTGATGCACAATATGTACGACAATCCCGCAAACTTTGATAATAACGGTTGGTTAGTATTGGGTTTTAACGGCCAGCAACCGATGATCGCGGACCAATATACTTCTACCGGAAGTTTGTATATGGCCACACTTAGCTTTTTGCCCTTAGGTTTGCCCGCGTCACATCCTTTCTGGACAGATGCTCCTGCTGACTGGACCTCTAAAAAAGCGTGGAATGGCCAACCAACAAAAAAGGATTATAAAGTGGACTATTAAGTCCCGGTTAATAACAGGAAGTAAAAATGTAGCGTTGTTTATTTCTTCAATCCTAGTTTATGCCCGCTGATGGCGAAATAAAGAATATATAAGTAACAGGGTAATATGGCAATGAAATAGGATAGTTGGAAGTCAAGATGCAAACTGTCTTTTAAAAAAGCGTAGATCATGGGCCAGATGGCGCCGCCCGCGATACCCATTATCATAATGGCCGAGCCTGTTTTAGTAAACCTACCCAGGTGGCTTATGCCCAGCGGAAAAATGGCGGGCCACATCAATGAGTTTGCCAACCCCAATAAGGCAATAAAGGTGACGGAAGTATATCCGCCCGATAAATAAGCAGCTATGCTAAAAATGATACCCAGGATGGCACAAATTCGCAATGCTTTTTGTTGTGAAATATACTTTGGGATAGTGATGATACCTGCGATATAACCGATAAGCATACCTGACAATGTTAGTGCCGTAAAAAACTTAGCAATATCCGGGCTAATACCCAATGATTTGCCATACACACCAATAATATCACCCGCCATTACTTCGGCGGCTACATAAACGAAAATGCAAAAAGCGCCCAGGAATAAATGTGGAAACTGGAAAATGCTGTCACGATGAACAACTTCACCGCTTGCTTCATCCACCACATCTTCTTCCGCCTGCACCTCCGGCAAATGACTGAATTTTACCAGTAATGCAAACAGACAGAATACAATGGCAAGAATGATATAGGGGGTGTTTACACGGCTCAGCACATCGTGCAATAATTGCTCCTTTTGAACACCTGTTGCCGCTTCAATCTGTTTCTCAATAGCACCCGCATTTTTCAAAAACACAGCACCCATTACTAATGGAACAATGATACCAGCCGATTTATTACAAATACCTGCGAAGCTGATACGTTTAGCCGCGCTTTCTATAGGTCCAATGATTGTTAAATACGGGTTGGAAGCCGTTTGTAATAACGCTAAAGCAGATCCTTGTATAAATATACCCGTCAGGAATAAACCGAATGAATGAGTTTGCGCAGCAGGAATGAAGAGCAAAGATCCTAAACCCAGTACCAACAATCCTAATACCAGCCCATTCTTAAATCCTGTTTTTTTTAATATCCATGATGACGGCAACGCTAAAAAGAAATAAGCAATATAAGAGGAAAAAGTAACGAAGAATGCCTGGAAATCGGATAAGCCAAAGGATAATTTAAAAAAAGGAATTAATGTTCCATTGGCCCATGTTACAAACCCAAAAATAAAAAACAAGGCACAGATGATCAGCATCGGAATAAGATAATTTTTTTTCCTTTCAGCGGCTGCCTTTAAAGTAAGTTCCTGCATGAAGTATATTTAAGTACTGAAAATAGG
>JANOCH010000022.1:0-7344 GCA_031412015.1 Chitinophagaceae bacterium | reverse complement strand
GTCAAAGACATTTTTAAATAGAGATGCTGGCCGGTAGTTTGCGACAATAAATGTTAAAAGGATAAAAGTACGGGTTGCTGTATTATTTAGTAAGGCGATATCTATAAAATTTCACATCTACTTCCATCACCGGAAATTCTCCCGGTAATAATTGTTTAGCAATTTGCTCAAAACCATTTTTTTCATAGAATCGCTGCGCCGCTATAAACTTTTCTGTGGTTCCTAATAATATTTCTTTTAAATTATTTTGCCTGGCCCATTCCAATAAAGTATTTAGTAATGTTTGCCCAATGCCATATTCTTTTCCACGATAATCTTTGTGGACAAACATTTTTCGCAAAGCGCCACGGGAATTTCCAATATCTAATAAAGCAATTGTACCCAGCACCTTATTTTCAATGATCCCTATCCAGAAGTTTCCTTTGTCTTTTTGATAAAATGATGGGATATTTTCCAGATCAGGTTGTGATTCCAGTGTAACCGGTACGCCAAATTCAATTTGTTGAATCGAAAGAATAAGAGCAACGACTTGCTGCTGATAAGATGCTGAATAGTTGTTTACCTGGATTACCATAATTAGTATGTTTCTCAAAACTGCAATTGAAACGCCGTTCCTTCTCCTTCCACCGAATGAACATGAATATTACCCTTATGCAGCATCATTATCTGTTTGCATAAACTAAGCCCGATACCACTACCGCTCTTTTTAGTACTGAAAAAAGGAATAAATATCTTATCCAGCAATTCTTCGGCCATGCCATAACCATTGTCCGCTACTTTGATAACGATTTTCCGGTTATTGGCAACGTAGGCGGTCAATATGATCCTTGGTTGCTCTTTATCTTTCACGGCTTCTATAGCATTGACCACAAGATTGATCAGCACTTGTTCCAGCAGATCCGTATCTACTTCCAGCACCAGGTCGGTTTCTTTCAGTATCGTTTCAACTTCAATATTTTTTTGCTCCAGTGTGGGCTGCATCAGTTGCAGCAGGTTTTCAAAAATATCCCTGACATAAACTTTTTTAAGATTAAGGGTATTGATCTTATTAAGATTTCGATAGGTTTCAGCGAATTTCAAAAGACCCTCACTTCTTCTTTTGATCGTTTCGATACCGAGCTCCAGGTCGTCAACAGAACCTGTATCATTGTTTAATATATTGACGGATTGTTGCAGCCTGTTCTTTAGAGTTTCGGCCAGGGAAGAGATAGGCGCAACTGAATTCATGATCTCATGTGTCAGTACACTCAATAGTTTTTGCCAGGCTTTTGATTCAGTTTCATCCAGCGCTTCATTTACATTCTGAAAGGCTATCAGCTTGTATAATTTTCCGTCGGTTTGAAAAGCGGTGGCCGACATCAGGATCTTGAACGAACTTCTTTCCGGGTGGGCGGTGGCGATCTTGTTCTCACCGGGTTTTAAAGCAATGATAGCTTTACATAGTTCGTCATCCCTTTTACTCAATGAATAGATCGTTTTCAAATAGGGAAGCTGCAACATTTGCTTCAGTGATTCATTCATCCACACAACTTCGCCGGTTTTCTCCTCGTAAGATAAAATGCCGGTATCTACCAGCTCCAATATCTTTTGCAGGTATTGGTATTGGGTTTCTTTTTCCTTACTGATTACTTTAAAGGTGGTATTGATCTCATTAAACCCTTTGCGCAAAGGTTGTATATCAGCCGACGCATGTTTGACATCAAAATAACGGGAGAAATCGCGGTAGTGAACTGATTCGACGAACTGGTCCAATTCCTTGTGTGCTTTATTATGGAAACGATAGAATTCAACCAGTTCATAAATAATGACCGGCGCTGCCAATATTAAGTAAACGTAAAGTCCTTTTACCAGTAAGAAAGAGGCTACGCTCAATGTTATAAATAACACCAGCACCCTGGTCAATATCCTCCATTCTATTTTTTTAAACAACATAAGTGGAAACAATTTTTCTACAATGAGGAAAGGAACTGTATTTAAGTTATGATGTTTTTACGTACTTATGACATAATCTCTCAACGGTTATCGGATCTTTCCTGAACACCCCTTTAGGGGATGGGGGCTAGATATCGTACTTACTTAACCTCCGATACAAGGCCGTACGGGTAAGACCTAATTCTTTGGCCGCCCGGGTGATATTGCCATTATGTTTTTCGATCACTTTCAGGATCGTATTTTTTTCAACGTCGCTGAGTTTCATTTCCGCGTCTTCGGTCTCCATCACCATCGTTGATTCAATAGGTGAAAACAAAAGATCACTCGCCTGCAACACATTGCCCTCCGACATGATCACCGCCCTTTCAATGATATATTGCAGCTCTCTTACATTACCCGGGTAATGGTGACTCATTAGTTTTTCCATCGCCCTTGTATCCAGCTCCAGCAAAGGCTTCATATATTTATTACTATACAACTTACTGAAATGCCTTGCCAGCAAAATAATATCATTTCCGCGTTTACGAAGAGGAGGTACGGTTATTTCCACTGTATTGATACGGTAGATAAGGTCTTTTCTAAACCTGGTTTCGTTGGCCAGTTCAATAAGAGGAACGTTAGTAGCACAGATCAAACGGATATCAATAGGTATGGGTTCATTACTTCCCAACCTGATGACTTGACGGTTTTGTAAAACACTTAATAATTTCGCCTGCAGGTGTAGCGGGATATTACCTATCTCATCCAAAAACAAAGTGCCGCTACCTGCGGCTTCAAACCGGCCAATACGATCTTCCCTCGCATCGGTAAAAGCTCCTTTTTTATGACCAAATAATTCACTTTCAAATAAGGTCTCCGTTAAAGCCCCTACGTCCACTTTTACAAAAGGGCCATTGGTACGTAATGATTGCTGATGAATGGCTTTAGCGATAAGGTCTTTCCCGGTTCCGTTTTCTCCCAGTATCAGAATATTTGCATCGGTGGGAGCTATCTTTTCGATCTTGTAAAATATTTGTTGCATCGCTTCCGATTCACCCAGCAGTTCTTTACCCACAATGGAATCAGTATTCATGAGAGGGAGAGTACCTGTCTTATTCCCTTTTCGTTTTAATATCTCTTTGATCGTGGCGATCAGCTTTTCGTTATGCCAAGGTTTTACTACAAAATCAGAAGCTCCTTCTTTTAAGGAACGAACCGCAAGGTCAATATCACCGTAGGCCGTTATCATAATGACAGCCGCATCCGGTTTTATTTTTCGGATCTCTTTCAACCAGAACAGTCCTTCATTGCCCGTGTTGATGGAACTGGTAAAATTCATGTCTAGCAGGATGATATCATAATCGTCTTTGGACAAATGCCAACGGATGTTCTCCGGATTTTTTTCCGTCACTACATCTTTTACATCTGTTTTCAGTAACAACCTTACGGCGGTCAGTACATCCTGGTCATCATCAATTATTAATATAGAGGCGTTCTTGAGTATCATTTAGTTTAATTGGCAATGGGCAATAGACAATGGGCAACTGACAAGCACAATTTATCAATAAACAATAGACAACCAACTGCTATAAAACTCTATTGCCAATTGCCAATTGTCAATTGCCGATTCCTCCAATGCTGCAAGTATACCATAAATACAAAGTGCTGGCAACTAAATTTTTAGAAAATAGGCTTCTTTCACGGTGTATCAAAACCGAACACTCATTGTATCGGAAACGAACGCCTTCGTAGTTCTTTGAAGTCGTAATTCATTATTAATCAAAAACTTCGGGAACTGGCATATTTATCACTTTAAAGCTGGTGCATCCATATTTATATATGCACGATTGTAACCCCGGGCGTTTTCAGTCGTTTAATAAGTTCAGTAAACATTAAAGGTTTAAACAAGTGGATAGAGTTGTTGCAAAAAAGAAATGGAGTAAAAAGCGGATCCTCACCATAGCGGGTATTTTAGGTGTGGTGAGTTTGGCGGCTGCCAGTTATTATTTTACGTCGGGCAAAAGCCGGTTGAATGTAGATACAGAACGGATCACCATCAGTGAAGTAAAATCCGGTCCGTTCCAGGAAACGATCCCTGTAAACGGAATAGTGTTACCTATCACATCAATTTATCTTGATGCCGTGGAAGGCGGAAGAGTGGAAGAGAAATATGTGGATGATGGAGCTACCATGAAAAAAGGCGAGCCCATTCTTCGTTTATCCAATACGGATCTTGAACTGAGCCTGGTCAACCAGGAGACTTCGGTGTATAACCTCCTTACCCAAATGCAGATATCGCAAAATGCCGCCCGCCAGAATACCATCGGCAAGCTCAACCAGGGAACAGACGTTGATAATCTTTTAAAAGAAGCAGAGAGAACCTATAAATTAAACAAGCAACTCTATGAGCAAAAAGTGATAGGACTACAGGAGTTCAAACAATCAGAGAACAATTATAACTACCAGGTAGAAAAGAAAAAGCTGGCTTCTGAAGTATTGAAACAAGATTCTATTTCTGTAAAACAGGAGGTTAACCAGGCGAGGCTGTCTTACGAACGTACACAAAATGCTTTAGACGTAATGCGGAAAAAAGTGGGAGACCTGATCGTAAGGGCTCCCGTGGATGGTCAATTGACTTCATTGGACGCGGAGATCGGTCAATCGAAGAACAAGGGAGAAAGATTGGGACAAATTGATGTGCTCAGCGGTTTTAAAGTAAGAGTAGATGTTGACGAGCATTATATCTCCCGTATCTATACAGGCTTGCTCGGCAGTTTTACCTTAGCCAGTAAAGATTATAAACTCAAGATCAAAAAAGTATATACGCAGGTAACAAATGGTCGCTTCCAGGTAGACATGGAATTCGAGGGAGAAGTGCCACAGGGCATACGCCGTGGCCAGACATTGCAAATTCGTTTAGCATTCAGCGATGAAGTACAGGCTATCCAGGTAGCAAAAGGCGGTTTCTACCAGCAGACCGGCGGCAACTGGATATTTAAAGTAAGCGATGATGGTAAAACAGCGTATAAAGTGGATATACAATTGCAAAGACAAAATCCTGATTTCTATGAAGTAACGGAAGGGCTGAAGCCTGGAGACAAAGTGATCACTTCCAGCTATGAGAATTATGGAAATATGCAGGAGCTGGTCCTGAAAAAATAATCGAAAATTGAACCTGAAACCTTAAACCAAATAGCCATGACAAAGAAATTTTTTTACCTGATGGTGCTGATCTGCGGCCTTAGCCTTTTTTCATCAGCAAAACAGATAGGGCTTGGCGTCATCAAAGAATACCAGGAAACCAAACCGGCCACCACCAAAAAGAAACCCTGTAAATCAAAGAAGGTGATCACAGTTAACCTTCGCCCGTTCCATTTTTACCTCTTCAATATTTAAAACTTAAAACAATTTTTATTTTAAATAAACTACCATGATTAATATTTCAAACCTGGAAAAAATTTACCGGACAGAGGAAGTGGAAACGGTTGCACTCAATAAGCTGTCTTTTGAAGTAAAAGAAGGAGAGTTTGTGGCAGTGATGGGTCCATCCGGTTGCGGCAAATCCACCTTGCTGAATATTGTTGGACTGTTGGATGATCCTGATTCAGGAAGCTTCCTCTTCAACGGTATTGAAGTGGCCAAGTTCAATGAACGTAAAAGGGCTGATCTCCGTAAGCGGAACATAGGTTTTGTATTCCAGAGTTTTAACCTGATAGATGAACTGACCGTATTTGAAAATGTGGAGCTGCCGCTGATTTATACAGGCGTTAAAGCAGCTGATCGTAAAAAAAGGGTAGAGGAAGTACTGGATAAAATGCAGATCATGCACCGTCGTAACCACTATCCCCAACAGTTGTCCGGTGGTCAGCAACAGCGTGTTGCCGTTGCCAGAGCAGTAGTGAATAAACCCAAATTAATTCTGGCTGATGAGCCTACCGGTAATCTCGATTCTTCCAATGGCAATGAAGTAATGCAATTATTAACTGACCTGAACGAGCAGGGTACTACCGTTATTATGGTAACACACTCCGAACATGATGCCCGTTACAGTCATCGCATCGTGAGAATGCTTGACGGACAGGCGGTGATCGAGAATATCATGGTATAACCTTCAGCCCCTAAACTCTAAAGGAGAATTATGGGTCAGTTGTATTGAAGCAAATAAAAAAATTAAAACTCAAACACATGATTCGTAATTACCTTAAGATCGCCTGGAGAAACCTGGTACGGAATAAAACCTTTTCCCTGATCAATATCGTAGGACTGTCGATCGGGCTGGCGTGTTTTATCATGATCGCTTTATATGTAGCGGACGAATTGAGTTATGACCGGTATAATGAAAAAGCGGATCGTATTTACCGGATCAATTCAGATATTGTTTTTGGCGGCAATAAATTACACATGACCGTTGCCTGCGATCCGATGGGTGCTACACTTAAAAAGGATTATCCCCAAGTAGAAGAGTATGTTCGCTTTTACAATTCTAATGGAAGCAAACTTGTCAAAAAAGGAAACGAGTTTATAAATGAGGATCGTGTAGTACATGCAGATTCAACCTTATTTAATGTATTTACCCTTCCTGCTATTGCCGGCGATACTAAAACGGCATTGAATGAACCTAACACAGTAGTAATATCAGAATCTGCCGCCAAAAAATATTTTGGATCTACCGATGCTGTCGGTAAGACAATTGAAACCAATGATAATAACAGCACATTATATAAAGTAACTGCCGTAATCAGGAACATTCCCCGCACTTCTCATTTCACTTTCGATTTTATTTTTTCGATGGATAATGTGAACTATCCCTGGGGTAATTACCTGAGCATGAATCACCAGACTTATATCGTTTTAAAAAAGGGAACGGATCATAAAGCATTCGAAAAGAATTTCACGCAGGTCATTGATAAATATGTTATTCCCCAGGCTAAGGAATTCATGAACATCAGTTCGATGGACGAGTTTGAAAAAGCGGGGAATAAACTGGAGTTTAGCCTGATGCCCCTGTTGGATATTCATCTTTACTCAGACCGTACCCCCGAATTGGGCGTCAATGGTAATATTCAGTATGTATATATTTTTTCAGTAGTTGCATTGTTCGTGCTATTGATCGCCTGCATCAACTTCATGAATCTTTCCACCGCCCGTTCGTCCAACAGGGCCAAAGAAGTAGGTATTCGTAAAGTTTTGGGAACGGAGAAAAAATCATTGGTAGCACAGTTCCTGACAGAATCAATTATCATGGCTTTTATCGCGTTGATCTTTGCCCTGTGCCTTGTTTGGCTGTTTATTTCATACTTCAATGATATTTCGGGTAAGAATTTAGCGATCGTTGATTTATTAAAACCGCAATATTTAGCAGTGCTGCTGATACTCCCCTTCGCGGTAGGAGGATTGGCCGGAAGTTATCCCGCTTTCTATTTATCCTCTTTT
>JANOCH010000021.1:0-2242 GCA_031412015.1 Chitinophagaceae bacterium | reverse complement strand
TTCCTATCCAGTCATGTGGCTTCTGCATATTCGCCGTTCTGAACGTATAGAGATAACCATCTTCCTCCTGTGCATCACCAATAATGGCGATCAGGGAATCTAAATAACTTTCCAGTTGAGGATTTTTTGTCACCTGCAAACCATAAGAAGCTCCTTCAATGATCTTATAGAGATCGGTATCATCAAATGTGTATTCCGTCAGCCTGTCACTGGTCTTTTTCCCCGCAGCCACTAAAAAATTATCGATACGACCGGTCTTGCGGCATTGTTCGAGGGTGTAGGGAATAGTCACATCCGCATTTACCTTTATCTTGGGCGCCCAGAAATTATCCATCACCTGCACCTGCGTAAATGCTACGGGCTGGATCGGGTAATCGGTCTTTGATTGTGCGTTGGCTGTGACGGTGATCAAAGCCAGCAATGCTCCAATAGTTTTCCTAATAATCATAACCGGCTTCATTTGAATTAGTTTTATTAAAAATACCTGATTGCTCTGGCACAAGCTAAACACATATTGATAAATGCTTCTCGTATTTTATCCGCTTGAAAGAGCTATGGTTTTTATCTCTTCGCCTATTTCTTCAAAAGCAAGGTCCTATATTAATAACATAAACATCAATGAGGATACTTTTTAGCACACAGCTTGTCCCGCTTCGGCGGGAGATGACACGGACTTGACGGATAAACACGGATCTTCTATTCTGCGTCGCGGAATAAAACCATGATTACCCGACCAATTTGTATTCCTAAATCAACCTGAATCTGGAATCCGCCAGCCCTGGTATCAATCAAATATTAACCAACTTATAAAAGATTTTAGATACTTTGAGTTAAATATTGGTATAATATTGATAAAATTCCCGATGTGAAAGTCCTGCAATTCACGATCCCTGTTCCTGTCAATCAAACCATCATTGTTCAGAAGGAGTCATTGCCTTATTTCTATCCTCACCTGCACCGCCACCACGAAATACAACTGACCTGGATACAAAAAGGGGAAGGTACGGTAGTGGCGGAGAACAATATGCACAGCTTCACTTCCAATGAAATTTACTGGCTCGGCGCTGATCAACCGCATGTATTTAAAAGTGACCCTGCTTATTTTCTCCCAAAGAGTAAAAAACTCAGCACCGCATTGACCATTTTTTTTAACCCTACTGGTTCGCTGTCACCCCTTTTTGATCTGCCGGAATTAAAAAACATTAAAAAATTTATTCTGCAATATCCTTCCGGTTTTAAGCTGCCGCAGCAATTCGTGGCGGAAATATCCAGCCAGATGTTGAGACTACAGGACAGTAACGGAGTTGAACAAATGATCTGTTTGCTGGATATCCTCAAAAAATTAGCCGGATATAAGAATTTGATACCGTTAGCGGCTTCGGCCAAACCCCGGCAATACAGCGAACATGAAGGTTTGAAGATCGGTGGTATCTATAATTATATCATCCAGCACTACGACAAAGCGATAACCCTGGAAGATGTATCTGCCCAGGCGCACATGACACCCCAGGCTTTTTGCCGGTATTTTAAAAAACATACCCGGCACACCTTTATTTCTTTTTTGAATGAAGTGCGCATCAACAAAGCCTGCAAGAAATTGACAGACGGAGATTATGAAAGTATATCGGGAGTGGCTTATGATTGCGGGTTCAACAGCGTTACCAGTTTCAACCGGGTTTTTAAAACGGTTACGTCATTATCGCCATCTGAGTATTTGTCTAATTTTTTGAAGAATGTTGAATAGTAAACCTATTTGCCAAATCTCTCCACCGCAAAGGATGCTAAATCCATACTGCTGGCTTTTTCATCTATCAATTCGCCAACTAACTTACCCGTTCCCGCACCAAGGCTCAGACCTAGCATAGCGTGACCCGTTGCTACCACCACATTATTGTAATGACTGATACGACCAATATAAGGCAAACCATCCGCAGAACATGGACGGTAACCATACCATAGCTGATCGGTGGAAGGCATCGGGATATCGAATTCCGGTATAAATCTTTTTACGGCATTTAATATTCCTTCCACGCGGTGATAACGGGGCGGCGTTCTTGTGGGCACAACCTCCATGGTTCCGCCAAAACGAATTTTATTTCCATCCATCGGTGTGATCGCCACCCGGCCTTCAACAAGAATAGCCGGGTAATTCAACTGATATTTCGAATTTTCCAGTGTCAGCGAATAACCACGTCCCGGCATCATGGGGATCTTTGTTTCCATCATCGCCGCTATCTCACGG
>JANOCH010000020.1:0-4000 GCA_031412015.1 Chitinophagaceae bacterium | reverse complement strand
GAATTGACAAAAGAAATTTACAAAATCTCTAACCAACTACCCGCTGAGGAAAGATTTAACATGGTGCAACAAATAAGGAGAGCCGCTCTTTCAATAAAATTAAATTTTGTTGAAGGTTCGACCCGCAAATCGGCGCAGTAAAGAAAAAGATATTACGAGATTTACCGAGGTTCCGCTGTTGAAATTGAAGCCGCTTCGGAAACGGCTGTAGATTTAGAATATTTTAGAATTGAACCATTACAAAAAGCTGGTGTTTTGCTAAATGAATGCTTTGCAATTCTCTCTAAGATGATGAAGTAGGCAAATGCTTTATTGTTTTTCACTTTTAACTTTTGACTGTTATGTATCTACAACGAAGAAACAGGATCTTAAGAACTAATCCTTCTACCCGGAGTCTTGTGGCAGAGACTATTTTAACGCCGTCTGATTTTATCGCTCCCTTATTTATAGATGAAGGAGAAAATATAAAAATGGAAATTGCTTCCATGCCCGGTTATTATCGCAACAGTGTAGATATTACGGTGAAAGAAGTGAAAGGATTATGGAACCTGGGTATCAAAAGTGTTTTACTCTTTATCAAATGCAAGGATGAAGAAAAAGATAATACCGGCAAGGAAGCCTGGAACCCGGATGGCCTGATGCAACGCAGTATTAAAGCCATTAAAAATGCCGTACCCGAGATGTTGGTGATGACAGATGTCGCCCTTGATCCCTATTCCACCTACGGACATGATGGTATTGTAAAAGACGGTGAGATAGTAAATGATGAGACAGTGGGAGCTTTAGCGAAAATGAGTGTCAGTCATGCAAAAGCAGGTGCCGATTTTGTTGCGCCAAGTGATATGATGGATGGTCGCATCGGCGCCATTCGAAAAGCGTTGGAAGAAAATGGATTTACTAAAACCGGCATCATGAGTTACAGTGCCAAATATGCTTCCTGTTTTTACGGACCTTTCAGGGATGCACTGGACAGTGCGCCGGGATTTGGCGATAAAAAAACCTACCAGATGGATTTCGCCAATCGCCGGGAAGCTATCAAGGAAACATTGATGGATGTGGAGGAGGGCGCTGATATCGTTATGGTAAAACCGGCGATGGCTTACCTTGACATCATCCGTGAGGTTAAAAATGCAGTGACAGTGCCAGTTAGCGCCTACCATGTAAGCGGCGAATACGCCATGATAAAAGCCGCTGCTGAAAAAGGCTGGATCAATGAAGACAAAGCTATCATCGAAAGCCTGACATCAATCAAACGTGCTGGAGCGGATTTGATCGCCACTTATTTTGCAAAGCAGGCTGTTAAACTGATTTCCTGATATATTCTTTGATCAAATTTTCAATTCTTCATTGACAATTCACTTCCCGATAGCTATCGGGACACAATTCACTACCATGTATAATAACAGTCAATCTCTCTTCTCCCGTGCACAGCAATCTATTCCCGGTGGTGTTAACTCGCCGGTAAGAGCCTTCAAAGGCGTGGGCGGTACTCCCCTCTTCATGACTAGGGCAAAAGGAGCATATTTGTTTGATGTAGACGGTAACCAGTATATAGATTATATCGCCAGTTGGGGGCCATTGATCTTAGGACATGCTTACGAACCGGTGGTAAAAGCCATTCAGGAAAAAGTATTGGACGGCACTTCATTCGGCGCACCTACTGAATTAGAAATAGAAATGGCGGAACTGATAAAATCAATGGTGCCCAATGTTGATTTGATCAGAATGGTAAGTAGCGGCACCGAAGCCTGTATGAGTGCAATCCGTTTAGCCAGAGGCTACACCGGAAAAAATAAATTTATCAAATTCGACGGTTGTTATCACGGTCATGCAGATGCTTTTTTGATCAATGCAGGAAGTGGCGCCGCTACTTTAAATATTCAGCATGTACCGGGTATACCGGCTGCTGTAGCAAATGATACATTAACGGCTCCTTATAATGACCTGGCTGCGGTGGAGAAGTTGGTTGAACAAAATAAAAATGAGATCGCGGCTATCATTATAGAACCTGTGGCCGGCAATATGGGCTGCATTATTCCTCAACCGGGTTTTCTCGAAGGATTACGCAGTCTTTGTACCCGTGAGAAGATCGTTTTGATATTTGACGAAGTAATGACGGGCTTCCGTTTGTCGGCGGGCGGCGCCCAACAAACATTAAATATTGATGCCGACCTGGTGACCTACGGAAAAGTAATTGGCGCCGGATTACCGGTTGGTGCGTTTGGCGGGAAAAAAGAGATCATGGAATGCATAGCGCCGTTAGGAAAGGTGTACCAGGCCGGAACGCTTAGCGGCAACCCGGTGGCGATGATCGCAGGCTATACGTTGCTGAATGAATTAAAGAATAAACCCTCCATCTACACGGACTTGAATGAAAAAGGCTTGTCGCTGAAAAATCGAATTACAGAAATTTTTGAACAGCGCAAAAGACCGGTACAGATCAATCAATTGGGAAGTATGATCAGTGTACATTTTACCAATAAACCTGTTGTTGATTTTGCCAGTTCAGCAAGAAGTGAACAAGCCGTTTTTCGTTCCTTCTTTCATCATATGCTGAAGGAAGGAATTTATTTGCCACCTTCCGCTTTTGAAAGCTGGTTCCTGAACAATGCCCTGTCTGCTGCAGATATTGATAAAACGATTGAAGCGATAGTGAAGTTTAACTAGAATAGCTTTGCCTATTTCGTCCGTACATAAACGTGCTTGATATTAGCCTTACCGGATTTTCGTTCATCTATCTGGAACTTATTGATGCTTTTTATCAACGGCAGCAATTTTGTGTAGCCATAATTCCTGGAATCAAAATCAGGTTGCTTCTTAAGCAAAAGACTGCCGAGATTTCCCAAAAAAGCCCAGCCGTCTTCGTCAGCGATATCGTTGATGCTATCAGCAATTAATCGGATCAATCTCTGGTCAACGGCTCCGATGGTATCGCTTTTGGGGATCAGTGTTGCTTCGTCCTTTGGCGGAGGCTGATTCTTTATTACTTCTTTTGCAGGCTTTAATATTTCCAGGTAAATAAACTTATCGCAGGCGGATATAAAAGGCAAGGGTGTTTTCTTTTCCCCGATTCCAAATACCTTCATTCCGGCTTCCCGCAACCTGGTAGCTATCCTGGTAAAATCGCTGTCGCTTGAAACAATACAAAACCCGTCCACCCTGCCGGTATACAAAATATCCATGGCATCAATGATCATGGCTGAATCAGTAGCATTTTTCCCGGAGGTATAACTGTATTGCTGAATAGGTGTGATCGCATTTTCCAGCAAGACGTTCTTCCATCCCGTCACATGCGGTTTAGTCCAGTCAGCATAGATCCTTTTAAATGTCGGCGTTCCATACTTGGCTATCTCCTCCATCATTTCCTTCACGTTTGAATAGGGAATATTATCCGCATCTATCAAAACCGCCAATCGTAGTTCTTTTGTTGTTTCCATTAATTAAAAACTTGGTTTAGCTAAAGTACTGCATTACCGGGAGACAAATCACCTCCAGGGCCTTTCGTAAACGTTGCCAACTTTCCGGGGGCGTCATTTCTTTTACAGAGGATTGCCAACTTTTGTAAGGATTTGTTACTTAATAAGCGACCTTTATAAAGTGGGCAACCCTTCAATGGCAAACCAGCCGCGCAAAACATCAAGCAATGGCTCCCGTACGTCAAACAAATTATTCCCCGGCTTAGTATTGTCGTTCATTTGTGATGGATCAGAAACAACTCATAAACGCCTGATTAATTCATCTTTTAAAAAATTATTTTATGTTAGCTACTATCAGTAAAACGAAAGCCGTTAAAATGCTCGCGGTCGTCGGCATTTGTGCAATGCTATTCTCCTTTTCATCCCCGTGGGGTGGCGAAGGTTTTCAAATCTTCCTGAACAACAAGGTAGTATTGCAGCAGTTTGGCAATGACATGAATGTGGTTGAAACGCTTAACCTGCAGCAGGCTTCACCTAATGATGAAATCTCGGTCAAATATCATCATTGCGGCAAGATTGGCAAA
>JANOCH010000019.1:0-4531 GCA_031412015.1 Chitinophagaceae bacterium | reverse complement strand
ACTTGTATAAATACTTGCATGATGGGAAATCCCGTAGTATGTTTGTGTCACAATCGAAGTAAAACACCGGTTGTTAATCCCCAAACCCACGAAAACATGAAACAGATTCTAACCCTTATCGCCGCAACTTTCATCTTCACTGCCGTTAATGCTGGCGACAATTCATATAAAACTCCCATCGAGACTAAGATTGAAAAAGCTGTATTGAATGTAACCTTACAGGCTGCCGGTAAAGTAAGCATCAGCTGGACTGCTGTTGCCGAAGAAACTACCACAACTGCCTACGAAATTCAGAAAAGAACCAATGGTGGAGACTTCAAAACCGTTGCCCTCCTGATGGGTGAAAAGCTTCCTGCTTATTCCTTCCGTGATAAGATAAGCGCTACAAGCGGCAACATCGAATACCGTGTTGTTACTACCGACAAGAACATTGTGGTAAACACCGTATCACAAACTTTAGTTGTACTATAACCTGGACGTATCAATTCATAATGTGAAGCTCCGCTATTCAGCGGGGCTTTTTTTCGGCCAGGTTTATCAGGACATTCACTGGCTTTTTTTTGTTACCGGCCTATTTGAGCACCCGGCCTTACGATGGAATGAGTCGCAATTATCGTCGATACTAGTGGTGGGTGTTTTTCAATTTACTCCGATAGCACTGATTGCATCCCCGTATCATCGTCAATGAAACGGTCATTCCATCACACATGCTGGTCTTCCTTACAGAATCCATGTACCTGCATCTTACTATAGTATTCAATTGTTGGAACTTTTTTGGTAAATAAGTAATGTTGGAGGCTCGACTATAACTTATTGTCATTCAAGTTTTATAATCAACGGAGCGTTAATTATTCGTAATTCGAACAGTAGTTTTACGGTAAAAATATTTGTATAAATACTTGCAAGATGGGAAATCCCGTAGTATGTTTGTGTCACAATCGAAGTAAAAACAACGATTGATTAATCCCGAACCTCCGAAAACATGAAACAGATTCTTACCCTTATCGCCGCAACGTTCATCTTCACTGCCGTTAATGCTGGCGTTACTTCTTCCGAAACTCCCACTAACACTACTGCCGAAAAATCTGTATTAAATGTAACGTTACAGGCTGCTGGTAAAGTAAGCATCAGTTGGTCAGCCGTTGCCGGTGAAACTACTACCACCGCGTATGAAATTCAGAAAAGTACTAATGGAGGTGAATTTAAAACCGTTGCCATCCTCATGGGTGATACCCTTCCTTCTTACTCTTTCCGTGATAAAGTGAATATCACAGGCGGTAACATCGAGTATCGCATTGTCACTACCGACAAGAATGTAGTAGTAAAAACAGTGTCACAAAATTTAGTTATACTCTAACCTGGATTAATCAAATCATTAAATGAAGCTCCGCTATTCAGCGGGGCTTTTTTATGTGTTGACCTCTTCATGCTTTTATCAACCTTTCTTTTGTTACCTATCACTTTGAGCACGAGGCGTTCCGATGGAACGCTTCGCAGGCTGACCGGGTTGGCTAATTACCCAACAGGTGTTCTGCTGGAACACAGGTGGGAACTACAGGTATAAAGTATTTCGTATGGTATCCACGGATTTAAATCTTTTACCCATGTCCCCTCGGGACATTTCGTGGGTAGGTCCATTAAGGTTGTGTCGCCCCACGTTCCATCGGAACGTTTCGTGCAGTTATCGTCGATCCGAAAAAAAGGTGGATATTTAAATTTTTCAGTGTGGCATGAATCGTATTTCCGCATCGGCTTCAAAGAAACAGCCAATCCTACCACGCTCCAATCACCGAATTCTAATAAATACCTGGTCATTCGAATCAGTTTTCATAAGCATTATCTTTAAATACAAATTAGATTCAGTGGAAGACTCACTTGTTATTGAAAAATTAAGGGAGGCACTTGGCCAACATAAAGTGTTAATCCGGCAGCAAGCAGCTGAAAGAATGACCGGTGTATTTGGCAACGCAAGATCGATGGAGGTTAAAGCATTGCTGTTACCCGAATCAACACAGGATGTTTCGCTGGCGATGAAAATTTGTAACGAATACAAACAGCCCGTCGTACCACAGGGAGGTCTTTCAAATGTTGTCAATAGCGCCATTGCCAATATCGATGAAATCGCTATTTCCCTGGAAAAAATGAATGCTATTGGCGAACCGGATAAATTGAATCAGTTCGTGGAAGTGGAAGCCGGAGTGATATTGCAACATTTGCATCTGGCATTAAAGGAAAACGGTTTCATTTTTCCGTTGGATCTCGGTGCCAAAGGCAGTTGTATGATCGGTGGAAATATCGCGACCAATGCAGGTGGTTTACAGGCTTTACGATACGGCGTGATGCGCAACCTTGTCCTGGGTTTGGAAGTGGTGTTGCCTGACGGAACTATCCTGGATAATCTAAACCCGGTGGTAAAAAACAATACCGGCTATGATCTGAAACATTTATTTATCGGCTCCGAGGGAACACTGGGCATCATTACACGAGCTATTCTTAAGCTTAGCCCGACGCCTGTTTATTTCGCTACCAGTTTTATTGCAGTAGAGAAATTCAATGATGTTTTGCAATTGCTTAGCGGGGCGAAAATATCGTTTGGCGATAAATTAATCTCCTTTGAAATTTTATGGCCGCCGTTCTATCAACTGCTGACCAATGAAAGATCCGGAAATAAAAAAGTGATACCGGATAGTTATCCCTTGTATGTGCTGATGGAGATCGCCGGTTCAGAAACTGATATTCCATCACTGCTGGAAGGGTTTGTAGAAACAGCCATGAATGAGAATATTGCAATTGATGCTGTTTTTGCTGAACAAAAGGATGACAGGAAGCAATTCTGGGATATACGTGAAAAAGTTGATCATGTTTTGGCAGAGCACAACCCTGTATTCTTATTTGATGTAAGTCTGCCGGTTTCGGAAATGGAACAATTTGCAGCCACCGTCAATGAGGAATTGAATAAGAATTTCGATACCGTTTATTCTTACATCTTCGGTCACATGGGTGATGGTAATCTTCATTTGATGATCAATTGCGGCGAGGGAAATGATTCGGCAAAAGAGTTGGTGGAAAGAATTGTCTATGCACCATTGAAATCAATGTACAGTTCTGTTTCGGCTGAACATGGCATCGGTTTATCAAAGAAAAAATGGCTTGAATTTTCTAAGTCGCCGAATGAGATCGCACTGATGAAATCCATTAAGAAATTGATCGACCCCAATAATATCATGAACCCGGGAAAAATATTCTAATTCATCGATGATATCTATCGCCGGGTTTCCTTCGATTGACTAACGGTGAAAAAGTGAAAGAGTGAAAAATATTTCACACCGCCTTACACAGTTTCCTTAGAACCCTTTTAATTCTTTCAAATATTTATTAAACCATCCAATATGCCGTTCATAACGGTCTTTCAGGTAACTGGGCACCATGATTCCATGATTTTGATTAGGATAAATAACGAGTTCTGTCGGAATGCCCAGCGATCTTAATGCCTGGTACATTTGTTCCGCACCAGCCACCGGTACATTAAAATCATTTTGAGAGGCCATGAACAGCGTAGGTGTCTTTATTTTATCGGCATGAAAAAAGGGATAAGAAAGCTTGATCCACTTATTTGGATTTTTCCAGGGAGCTCCCAGTTCATTTTCATACTGTGTAATATATTGATCCGAACCATACATGCTTAATTGCAATGAACTGCCGGCGCCGCTCACCGCTGCTTTAAAACGCTGATCTCTGGCGATGGTGTAATTGGTGGAAATGCCACCGTAGCTCCACCCGGCAATACCCATCCTGTTTTCATCCGCAATTCCTTCTTTGATAAGATGGTCCGCGGCGCCGATGATATCCATCACTTCCTTATTGCCCCAGTCGCCGTAAATCGATCTTGTAAAGTCAATACCCCGGCCACTGCTTCCACGGTAGTTGACGGCTGCCACGGCAAAGCCCGCTGCCGCATAAATCTGCCGCGAAAGATCAAACTCAAATTCATCCTGTCCTACTGGCCCTCCATGTATGAACAATATCAATGGTAATTTTTTTCCTTTTACTGCATCAGCAGGTAGATACAATAACCCCGACACCATCGTACCATCTTTACTTTTTGATTGAAACCCTTCCACCGTGGCGAGTTTTAACGGCGCAAGAAATGAATCCTGTACATGGGTTAGCCTGCGGAGGTTACTTTTTTCAATACTATATAATTCAGCTGGTGTCTGTGGATCACTCATGGCCGCGACCAGGTTTTCGTTTTGTATTTCCAGCATGGAAAAACTTTGATTACCCTGCGTCAGCTTTTTCATTTCACCGGAAATGGCATCAAAGGAAACAATATGGGATTGCCTGTCGTCTTCCATTAAGGCGGCAATGGATTTACTATCGGCGTTCCAGCGATGGTTACGGATCGGCCGGTCTGTTTGCTTGCTTAACAACTTTGGTTCACCGCCATCTTTCGAAACGACCGCCAGCAATGGCTGTCCATACATGGTAAAGGCTTCGTTGCTGCTGCTCTGCAGGTACGCGATGGATTTTC
>JANOCH010000018.1:0-1769 GCA_031412015.1 Chitinophagaceae bacterium | reverse complement strand
TATAAATTACACCACCCATTTGCATTTCTCCTTTCTTGCTCTTCACGATCTTTCGCTGATTCGCCACTATCCCCACGGCCCAGCCATCTATCCGCCCATACCCGCAAACAATTGTCTTACCATAATCCGGTTTAAACTGTTCAAATGAAGAAACCACTTCGCCCTCATCGACTGTTCCCCCTTGTCCCTTGTCCCTTGCACCTTGTGTCTTATCTACTATACATTCTATCACATCCATCATATCATAGGGTTTTCCATCCTGCGGAAAAATGCCATACAATTCTTCCGGATTTTTTTTCGGTGCTACAGGAGCTATCCTGTCAAAACCGGCTTTCGGTTTGTCGCCCAGCATGCTCATCATCTTTTTGATATGATCCATGCATTCCTGTTCCGTCTTGAATTTATAATCAGCGATACCCGATATTTCCGTATGGGTTATGGCGCCGCCCAGGGTTTCATGGTCGATGTCTTCACCGATAGCAGCTTTTACCAAATAAGGCCCGGCCAGGTAAATAGAACCATTGCCTTCCACCATCAGTGTTTCATCACTCATGATGGGCAGGTAAGCGCCACCCGCTACGCAGGGACCCATGACCGCGGCTATCTGCGTTATGCCCATCCCACTCATCACGGCATTGTTGCGGAAGATGCGGCCAAAGTGTTCTTTGTCGGGAAATATCTCATCCTGCATCGGCAGGAATACACCGGCACTATCCACTAAATAGATCACCGGCAAACGATTTTCCATCGCTATCTCCTGCAGCCGCAGGTTCTTCTTACCCGTTATCGGGAACCAGGCACCAGCTTTCACCGTTTGGTCATTGGCGAGGATAACGCATTGCCTTCCGCTAACATAACCAACACCCGCTACGGTACCACCCGCCGGGCAACCACCCTGTTCGGCGTACATATCATAACCGGCAAAAGCGCCAACCTCGGTAAAGGGTTTGTCGCCATCCACCAGGTAAGTGATTCGTTCCCTTGGGGTCAGTTTATTTTTCTCTCTTTGTTTCTCGATGGCTTTTTTACCACCGCCTTCATATATCTTATCCAGCCGCCGGCGCATCTCGTTCAGCGAAAGTTTCAACGCATCCTCGTTACGGTTAAATTCAATGTTCATAGTGAATGCTCGTTAGTGGGCAAAGATAGGGGAGGTTCGTCACCCAGAGCAAAGCGGAGGGTTGTCATGCCGGGCCGTCAATGCGAATGTATTGAAGCAAGACCCGGCATCTTTCTCTGACCAAGATAAAGCACGCCAAACATTTAACGAGACCTTTGAAAAGTTACAATTGATAAATACAACAGCTGCAATAGACAGCTATGTCGACCATATCCTACTTTCCAGAGATTTCATAAAAAACAAAAAAGCTACAACTGAATCGTGGAATGAGAGTAAAGCAATAAGCGACCATTTAGGCATTTGTCTGACTTTGTCAGAATAACGGGGTTCCATTTCAGCCTTCCCAGTATTCCTTATATATGCACATTATGTAGGTATACCAAACTTGCATCGGGCTTTTGCGTTGTTTGTGATACTTTTTGAGGCAGTGCTGCCTTCAGTAAAAAAGTTTCAGATTTTTTGGCCAGTTATAGCTTTCGCTTATGCAACACATAAATCATTGCCACTCAATTTTATTCGATCAACCTCTCCTCTTTAAACAGCACTTTCAGTACCTACTACTTGGTAATTTTACGGTAAAAATACTTGTATAAATACTTGCAACATGGGAAATCCCGTAGTATGTTTGTGTCACAATCGAAGTAAAACA
>JANOCH010000017.1:0-3761 GCA_031412015.1 Chitinophagaceae bacterium | reverse complement strand
GGTGTCATAGAAGTAACTGTTGGCAACGCAACTTCTAAATCAGTTTGCGAAAAAGTTGTTACATCAGATGCAGCATATAAAGTTACTTTTCCCTTAGTTGTTTCTGAAGGAACATTAATCACCAACTGGGTATTTGATTGAATTACAAAATTGGTAATGGGGGCCGATACGCCAGGCAACACAATTTTTTTCACCAGGTCAAGATCTGTACCGTTAATGGTAAGATTTGTTTTATGCTTTACCGGGCTGGGAGAAAATCCGGTGGCAACCGGTAATGTGACTATTAATGTATCACCTGTTTGAAAATCATCCGGACCTGTTCCGCCATAAGTAAGGATCAATGGCCCTGTTTGTGCATCAGCAGGCACGGTCACCACCAATTGATTAAGAGATTTACTGACGAAGGTCTCCACCACTTTATCTTTTGCAAACGTCACGCTGGTAACCCAGTTCATGTAGTCACCGGTTAGTGTAATATTCTCACCGGGACGAGCCCGGTCTGTAACCGAAGCAACAGAACTGGTCACTTCAAGATCCAGCTGCGTTATTGATACAACATCACCGTCTGGTGTTTTGAGTGTAACAAGTCCTCGTTCTGCCGCGGCAGGCACAAGCACCTGGATAATCTCAGATGTTTGTTTTTTAAAATCTCTCTGCTCTATTGTGGCAGATGCGCCTTCACCTGTAAACTGGATAGCCGTTACTTTTTGCAGGTTATTTCCAATAAAGCTTAACGTATCGCCGTGCTTTGCTCCCGTAGGGCCAAAACTCAGAAGCTTAACTTTGCCGGAATTTACCTCATTGTCATCTTTTTCACAGGAAGTAATCATGGCAACCGACATTGTCAGCATCATCAGTGAGAGCAGCCTGGTGTTATATATTGCTTTTATCATTACTAAATTTTTATGGCAAGTGATGGGAAAAAAATATTATTTAAGAACCTTGGGCACTACCCTGAAATTGTCAAAGGATATATCAGCATCCAAATCCCCGGGACCATGAAAAAGCAACCTGCTCCAATAACCATTAGGGCTTACCGTTGGTTTCACTCTATAACTTGCAACTACTTCCTCAAAAGGAATGATCACTGTTTGCCATTGCCCTTTTGTGTCGAATGGAGGATTCCATTTGTACGCGTCATTGTCTTCCGCCACTAACGCTACATTTATTTTCAAAACATTTGAATTATAAGGCTTCACTGTATTGACCTCAAACTTCAGGTTAAAATCCGCTGGATTTAAAATAGCCTGGTCGGGAATATTTTTACTATGTACCGGCATGGCAGATGCAGGTCCGCCGGCTAATTCATTCCAGCTCCATGCACCGATCGATTTTTTGAACCGCAGGTAGTTGCCACTAATCGCCGGAGGATCGGATGGACCGGGACTGTTTACCACATAAGAAGAATTCCACCAACCTTCATACGGATCACTGTCAATAAAGGTGTTTCTATTGTCCCTGAACCAAAAATTAGATTTCGTTTCACCAAAATTCGTTTTTACTATTATTTGACCCGGCTGCACTCCTGCAGGAACCCTTACCTGCAATACCTGGTCTGTTACAGAGACTTTTTCCCCTTCTATCCCGCCGGCAAATGTTACCGTCAATGGCTCATAAAAAAAGTCACCTCGTATGGTTGCTACTTCTCCTGTATTCACAAACTCTGACACCATGCTTGTAACCGCCGGCTCACTGATCTGAACTTCAAAATCGTGAAATAGTTCCCTACCATTAGAGAATACAATCCTTATTTTATTGTTTATCGCCTTCGGAATGGGATTGGGTACCGTTACCAGGATGGTAGTGTTGGTGATATATGTCGGTGTTAAGTTGGCCCGCTGATCATTGAACCATATTTCAACAGCGTTTTGCAAATTCTCACCGACTATGGCGATAAGGCTTCCCTGGCCGGCGCCCACCAGCAACGAGTCAGCAGAGACAGGATTGGTAACCCTT
This sequence comes from Chitinophagaceae bacterium, assembly GCA_031412015.1. Classification (GTDB taxonomy): domain Bacteria; phylum Bacteroidota; class Bacteroidia; order Chitinophagales; family Chitinophagaceae; genus Terrimonas_B. The sequence goes on along the minus strand of JANOCH010000017.1, from coordinate 1,805 downwards.
ATATACTTGATCCGCGGTTCACCATCGTTGACATCATTGTCTTTTGAGCAGGAAGTAAGAACACTTGCTGCAAGCAGAGCAATCGCCATGACTAGTGTTGATGTATTGAATATTTTCATTTGACTGTGCATTTATATAAATTAGTTATGGTAACCTATTATGGATATTCAACCGCAGGTTTGTCCAGGTAAGGCGCCTGGCTTTTTTCTTTGGCTGGTATGGGCAATATGAAATTGGTTGAGTTCGCATTGATCGTTCTTTCAGTGGTAGCCCATGGTGTTTTCTTAATTGTCCAGGATGTTGGACTCGGGAAAACATCCGGGATGACTTTATACAACCCCCTGTCCTGCGAGTTCAATATAGCATAAGCCTTTGCCGGATCAAAATAATGAAGACTGACAAGGTCGTACCAACCCATGCTTTCCATGGCGAACTCAATAATCCTTTCCTTGATTATGTCATTCAATGTAAGGGGAAGAGGTGTGCCGGTAACCGGATCTGCCAACGGAGATAATCCGGCTCTTGTATGCACTTTATTAAAATATTCCAGTGCGGTCGCATCACTTGTCGAAGCACTGTTACCAAGAACTGCTTCGGCATAAATAAGGTACAATTCCGCCAACCTCATCATATAGGTATTGTTAGGATAGCGTTGTGCCTGAACAATAAATCCAAGATCTTCCGATTTGCCCACCACATATTTTTTTATACTCGCAAAATTGACGTCACCATTTACATAGGGGAAAACTAATTTTTGATTGACACCATTCAACCGCTGCGTAATTTCAGGATAGTTGGCGCCAGGTAACATGAAGGTTGATTTCAATCGCTGATCAAGAGTGCGGCCCTGTAACATGGTGTCGCCAGACGCGGTAATCCCTTCGTACTGACTCAACATCCACCAGGTTGCCGCTTTATCACCACCCCATCCTTCAACACTTATATCGGGACTGTAATTAAGGTAGGATGGCGCACTGTTTCCCACACCATACCCGGCATCGCCATTCAGAGCTACCCATTGTAATTCAAATAAGGATTCAGCATTGTTATCGTAAGGATATTTAAATAAGGAAGCATAATCGGATAGCAAGGTGCGACCGCTATTAGTGATCACCCGCTGGGCATAGTATTTAGCACTGTCCAAAAAAACCTGGTTCCTGGCACCGGGTCCTGTTGATTCCACGCCAGCTCTTGTCAGGTAAAAACGGGCCAGCATCCCTTCCGCAGACCACTTTGAAAGGCGACCAACCTGGATGGGTTCGGCCGGTAAATCTTCGGCAACAGCACGCATTTCCCTGGTAATAAAACGCCAGATACTTTTAACCGTATGTTTATTGGTAACATCTGGATTATCCAGCAGATCGAGATTGTTTTCTATGATGGGAACTTCACCCCAGTTCATCGTTAAATAACGGTAAGCAAGTGCTCTCATAAACCTGGCCTCGGCGATGGCTATCTTTTTAACCTGCTCTGAAACAGCCGGGCCGGCATACCTGCCAATATTCGCGATGGCGAGATTGGACTGACCTACTACGTTGTAAAAGGAACGCCATGCCGCGTCATTTTCGGGAGTAAGATCGGTCGTATTAAAAAGTACATTTCCCCTGTCATTGTAAGCAGAGAAGGCCGTCCCTGATCTGAAATCTCCTAAATTGTAAGAAGCTTTATCATTGTAATCAAACCATACTTTGCTATACAGAAGGTTGGTGCCCGCCAATACCTGCTCATCCGTTTTATAAAAATTGGCGTCAACCACAGCATCTGTTGGTGGCTTTACCAAAAAGTCTTTTTTACAACTGGCTAAA
>JANOCH010000016.1:0-7591 GCA_031412015.1 Chitinophagaceae bacterium | reverse complement strand
AGAAGGAGATGGAATAGGCCCGGAAGTAACCAGGCAATCCATCCGGGTATTGGATTCTATCGCTGAAACATTCGGCCATGAATTTACCTACCACTATGGTTTGATGGGCGCCATGGCTATTGATAAAACGGGCAACCCTCTGCCAGATGAAACAATTGAAATATGCATGGCCAGTGATGCTATCTTATTTGGTGCTATCGGTCACCCGAGATATGACAATGATCCGACAGCCAAAGTAAGACCTGAACAGGGTTTATTGAAACTAAGAAAATCATTAGAGCTATATGCCAATATCCGTCCGATCACCACATATTCGTCTTTACATCATTTATCGCCCTTAAAAAGTAAACAACTGGAGCATATCGATTTTATCATTTTCCGTGAACTGACCGGCGGTATTTATTTTGGCAAAAAAGAAACCAATGAGGAAGGCACCAAGGCATCCGATGATTGTGTTTATACAAGGGAAGAAATAGAAAGAATAACCCATCTTGCCTTTCACTTTGCACAAAAACCGGAACGCAGGAAGAAACTGACCTTGGTTGATAAGGCGAATGTTCTCGAAACATCAAGACTTTGGAGAAAAGTGGTACAAGAGATAGCAAAAGAATACAAAGATGTTGCCGTTGACTACATGTTTGTAGACAATGCGGCCATGCAGATCATTCTCAATCCAAAACAGTTTGATATTATATTGACTGAAAATATGTTCGGCGATATTATTAGTGATGAAGCGAGTGTGCTGAGTGGGTCATTGGGTCTTATGCCATCTGCATCAGTAGGTAAAAAATCTGTTTTATTCGAACCCATTCATGGTTCTTATCCGCAGGCAACCGGGAAGGACATTGCCAACCCAATTGGCTCGATCTTATCAACGGCCATGATGCTGGAATACATGGGAATGAACGAAGAAGCATCTGTGATTCGTGAAGCAGTAAACTGGACTTTGCAAAACGGATTTGTGACTAAAGATATTGACCCGGTAAATTTCTATTTCACGTCTACCATTGGTGAACTGATCAGTGACTATGTTGGAGGGAAATTCCCGGGATCGGTCAAGAAAGAGAATATTGAATTGAGAAAATCGACGATCATTTAAAATCCTCTGAGCTGAGATTTAGATAAAAAAGTTCTTTGTTTTTAAAGTTGGCGGGAGTATATTCGCAATACAATACTTCCTTCATGTTGAAGAGCACTGTAAATAATGTTATTCTTTCTATCACTACACTGGTCGTAGTGGTCATTATTATACCTGCACTAACTGGAGGAGGAATACTAGTATAAATTAACAAAACGAAATACTTAAACCCGCCTCCGAAAAAGGCGGGTTTTTTTGTGTCTGACGTCCCATCTGACACAAAAAAGGAACTGAGTCCAAACTGACTAAAACAGATTTTATGGCATCTTACTATAATGAAAATACCATCGTGTGGCTAAACGGAGCTTTTATAAAAGCATCCGAAGCGAAAATGGACTTTTACAGCCAGTCGCTTCACTATGGCTATTCAGTTTTTGAAGGTATCCGTTCCTATAAGACAGTTAACGGGGAAACAGGAATATTTAAAGCGAGGGAGCATTACGACCGCCTGCAGCAATCAGCGCATGCGTTAAATATGCCTTATCATTGGACCAGTGAAGAGCTGATTGAAGCAACCTACGAAGTATTAAAAAGAAATAACCTGCAGGATGCCTATATCAGGCCCGTTGTTTATGCACCGGCCAATATGAGTTTTGTAAGAAATACCGACTCTTTTATCATCATCGAAGTATGGGAGATGCAGCCTTTCCTGGGGGAAAAATTATTAAAAGTTTTTACATCAAATTTTCAGCGTCCCAATCCGAAAGGCTTTAAAATCCATGCGAAAGCGGGGGGCCATTATGTGAACTCTATTCTTGCCAGCCAGGAAGCAAAAGCCGAAGGATATGATGAAGCCTTATTAACAGACATGAATGGATTTGTAGCAGAAGGACCCGGCGCCAATGCTTTCTACGAGAAGGATGGCAAATTATTTACGCCATCAATAGGAAATATTTTACCGGGCATAACAAGAGCAACCGTATTTGAAATATGTGAAGAGCTTAGAATACCTGTAGAAGAAAGATTGTTCACTACCGATGAATTAAAAGAAGCGGATGCTGCTTTTTTCTGTGGCACGGCAGCGGAAGTGGTTGGCTGGGAAAGTTTGGATGATGTAAAATTTCCAAAATCCTGGAATGAGACTGTATGCAAGAAGGTACAGGAAACCTATTTAAATAAAGTAAGAGAAAAAGAATATAAATCATCATTAGAACCGGCATGAAAGAACTTAATAAATATTCAAAGACGATAACGCAGGACGTAACACAACCCGCTGCACAGGCAATGCTGTACGGCATAGGCTTACAGGATGAGGATTTTAAAAAGCCACAGGTTGGCATCTGCAGCATGGGCTATGATGGCAATACCTGCAATATGCACCTGAATGACCTGGCAAAAGATATAAAGAAAGGTGTTTGGGAGAATAACCTGGTAGGATTGATCTTTAATACGATCGGCATCAGCGACGGTATCAGCAACGGAACTGATGGAATGCGATACAGTCTTGTCAGCAGGGATTTAATCGCTGACAGTATTGAAAGTGTTTGTGGTGGATTTTATTATGATGGATTAATTGCAATTCCTGGTTGCGACAAGAATATGCCCGGAAGTATTATGGCCATGGGCCGTTTGAACCGTCCATCCATTATGGTATACGGTGGTACTATCGCCCCCGGTCATTATAAAGGCGAGGACCTGAATATTATTTCAGCTTTTGAAGCATTGGGTAAAAAAATCGCCGGACAGATAGAAGAAAATGATTTCAAAGAGATCATTAAACATTCCTGTCCCGGAGCCGGTGCCTGTGGTGGTATGTACACGGCCAATACAATGGCTGCTGCAATTGAAGCATTGGGAATGAGTTTACCTTTTTCTTCTTCCAATCCTGCATTGAGTGAAGAAAAGAAAAAGGAATGCCTGGATGCCGGAAAAGCCATACTGAACTTATTAGAAAAAGATATCAAGCCTACTGATATCATGACACGTAAAGCATTTGAAAATGCCATTACCATTATTATGATATTAGGCGGTAGCACCAATGCTGTTTTACATTTAATAGCTATGGCAAAAAGCGTGGGTGTTTCATTATCGCAAGATGACTTCCAGGCCATCAGTGATAAAATACCCGTATTAGCCGATTTCAAACCCTCTGGAAAATATCTTATGCAGGATCTGCATATACATGGCGGCATTCCATCCGTAATGAAGTACTTATTACAAAAAGGTTTGCTGCATGGCGATTGTTTGACAGTATCCGGTAAAACGGTATCAGAAAATTTAGCAGGTGTTCCGGATCTGAATTTCGAAACACAGAAAATTATTTACCCGTTAGAACAGCCATTGAAAAAAACGGGGCACCTGCAAATTCTGTATGGCAATCTCGCTGAAAAGGGAAGTGTTGCAAAGATCAGCGGGAAGGAAGGCGAAAAATTTACCGGACCGGCAAGAGTATTTGATGGTGAACAAAAATTGATTGCGGGTATACAAAGCGGTATTGTAAAAGCCGGCGACGTAGTAGTAATAAAAAACGAAGGTCCAAAAGGTGCGCCAGGTATGCCCGAAATGCTGAAACCTACATCCGCCATCATTGGTGCGGGATTGGGAAAAAGCGTAGCGTTGATAACCGACGGAAGGTTTAGTGGCGGTACGCATGGTTTTGTGGTCGGGCATATTACTCCGGAAGCACACGAGGGTGGCTTGATTGCCTTTGTAGAAGATAACGATATCATTGAGATTGACGTCGCCAATAACAAAATATCCTTATTGGTAAGTGATGCGGTGATTGCGGACAGAAAAAAGAATTGGAAACAACCGGCCTTGAAAGTGTCAAGAGGTGTGTTATACAAATATGCAATGTGTGTGAAAGATGCGAGTGAAGGTTGCGTAACGGATGAGGCCCCCTAAATCCCCCGGTGGGGGACTTTTGAAATCTTGTTAAAAGAAAAATATTTATTATGAACGAAACTCTTGAATTAAAAAAAATGTTGCAGAATAAAACGGAAGCTCCGAAAGTCTCCCCCACTGGGGGAGGTTTGGAGGGGGCTTCTATTTCCGGCAGTGTAGCTGTCCTGGAAGCTTTCCTTGCTGAAGGCGTTGATACGATCTTCGGTTATCCCGGTGGTGCCATCATGCCTATCTACGATGCGTTGTATGATTACAATGATAAGTTAAAACATATTCTCGTCCGTCATGAGCAGGGAGCTATTCATGCAGCACAGGGTTATGCAAGAACGTCTGGCGAAGTAGGTGTGGTGTTTGCAACCAGCGGACCCGGTGCTACTAACCTGGTAACTGGTTTAGCGGATGCGATGATCGACTCCACTCCTGTTGTATGTATCACCGGCCAGGTGTTCGCTCATTTGCTGGGTACGGATGCGTTCCAGGAAACAGATGTCATTAACATCACCACGCCGATAACCAAATGGAATTACCAGGTTACCGACGCTACTGAAATACCTTCCGTGCTCGCAAAAGCATTTTACATTGCTAAAAGCGGCAGGCCGGGCCCGGTATTGATTGATATTACCAAGAATGCACAATTGCAATTATTTGAATACAGTGGTTATCAGAAATGTGATCATATAAGAAGTTACCGCCCCAACCCTATCGTCCGGAAAGAATACATTGTAGAGGCGGCCAAACTCATCAATGAAGCGGAAAGACCTTTTGTGATCTTTGGTCAAGGTGTAATAATTGGCCAGGCCGAAAAAGAATTTTTGAAATTTATTGAAAAAGCGGGTATCCCTGCTGCATGGACCATATTGGGTATGAGTGCTATCCCTACTGATCATCCATTAGGTGTTGGAATGTTAGGAATGCATGGTAATTATGGACCAAACGTTTTAACAAATGAATGTGACGTATTGATCGCTGTGGGTATGCGATTCGATGATCGTGTTACTGGGCGATTAGATAAATACGCCAAACAGGCAAAGGTTATTCACCTTGATATAGATCCTTCTGAAATTGACAAAAATGTAAAAGCCACTGTAGGCGTTTGGGGTGATTGTAAAGAAACATTGCCATTGCTTACTGAGTTGGTTAAACAAAAATTATATCCGCAATGGATTCAAAAATTTAAAGATTACCAGCAACTCGAGGAAGAAAAAGTCATTAAAGATGAAATGAATCCCAAAGGTGATATCCTGACCATGGGTGAAGTAATAAAAGAATTGAATGAATTAACCAAAGGAAATGCGATCATTGTAACGGATGTAGGTCAGCACCAGATGGTAGCCTGCCGATATACAAAATTCAATCAAACCAAAAGTAATATTACCAGCGGTGGCTTGGGAACTATGGGATTTGCGTTGCCTGCGGCAATAGGTGCGGCTTATGGTGATCCCTCAAGAACCACGGTAGCTATTATTGGAGATGGTGGTTTTCAGATGACGTTGCAGGAATTAGGAACGATCATGCAGTTCAAACCAAATGTAAAAATCCTGATCCTTAATAATCAGTTCCTCGGTATGGTACGGCAATGGCAACAACTGTTTCATGAAAAAAGATATTCATTTGTTGATATCACCAGCCCCGACTTTGTACAGGTAGCTAAAGGTTTTTATATACCTGGGCAAAGAATTTCAGAAAGAAAAGACCTGAAAAATGCATTGAAAGCAATGCTTGATAATGATGGCAGCTATTTATTGGAAGTAATGGTCGGCAAAGAAAACAACGTATTCCCGATGGTGCCCCAGGGCCGCGGAGTAGCAGAGATTATTTTGTGCAAAGAGGATCTGTAAACCCCTGTCCCCTAAAGGAGAACTTAGATCAATTAGTCATTACTGTCTTGAACTGACACAATATGAATGATACGTTAATTACCAGTATTCCTTTAGAATACGAACCTATTAAGAAAGCCACGAACGAAATGAAGTTTTCAATGGCTTCTGATCTGTATACGGGTAGTTTGCTAAAAACCCTGGCGGCATCCAAACCCGCCGGCAGATTCCTGGAATTAGGCACAGGTACAGGATTGGCGACCGCCTGGATACTTGCGGGTCTTGATAAAAACAGTTCTTTGATCACCATTGAAAACAATGGGTTACTTATTGATGTAGCAAAAAAATATATTAGTGACAGCCGGGTTGAATTTATATTGGCGGACGGACACCAGTGGTTAAAGAACTACAAAGAAGAAAAATTTGATTTCATTTTTGCAGATGCTATGCCTGGTAAGTATGATCTATTTGACGAAACGATTGGCCTGCTGAAAAGTGGCGGTCTGTACATTATAGATGATATGCTTCCCCAGCCAAACTGGCCGTTGGGACATGATAAAAAAGCAGATGACTTTATAACTATGCTGGAAGATAGAATTGATGTATCGTTTACAAAATTGAATTGGTCGACTGGAATTATTATTGTTTCGAAATTATAAAATCCGGTTGGCGGGAATAATATAAAATGATAACAGAAATAGCTCTTTTAACGATCAGGGAAGGACAATCAGCAGCATTTGAAGACGCTTTTATTAAAGCACAACCGCTTATCGAGGCGGCAAGAGGATATATTCAACACGAATTGCAACAATGCATAGAACAGGATGATAAATATTTATTAACTGTCCGTTGGAATTTGTTAGAAGATCATACGGTAGGTTTCAGGCAAAGTGAAGGATATAAGGAATGGAAAAAACTGTTACATCATTTTTATGACCCTTTTCCGGTAGTTGAACATTATAAACGAATTTTTTAAATGTTTTTATGATTAAACAAGAATATACCATAACGGTCTACACAGAAAATCAAATCGGTTTGCTAAACCGTATCGCGATTATTTTCTCCCGGAGGAAGATCAATATCGAAAGCCTGAACACATCTCCTTCTGAAGTGGACAGTGTTCACCGTTTTACTATTGTTATCAATGAAACAGAAGATGTAGTGAGAAAACTTTGCCGCCAGATAGAAAAACAAGTGGAAGTATTAAAAGCTTATTATAATACGCAGGAGGAAATCGTGTGGCAGGAACTGGCTTTATATAAAGTACCTACAGATGTCATTGCAGAGGAAGTGAAGGTAGAAAGACTGTTACGTGAATATGGCGCTAAGGCCATCGTTATACGCAAGGACTATACTGTTTTTGAAGTAACTGGTCACCGGGAAGAAACGGATAACCTGATCAAAGTATTGGAACCTTATGGCCTTATTGAATTTGTTCGTAGCGCCAGGGTGGCTATTATTAAAGGCAGCGACGGATTCCATGAAAAGCTGAAAGAATTCGAATACCGTGAGCCGGGAGAGAATGCGATAGAGAATGAGTTCTTAAGCGACAACGAGAAAGTATTCAGTATGTAAAAAGATTAATCTAACTGTTATGGAAAAAATATCTTTTACTGACATATTAAAATCCGATCAGCCACGAAAGGAGAAAGCAACCCTGATCGCGGAAGCGATACGTAAGGCAAAAAACTATTCCTGGGTAGGAATTTATGATGTAAAGGATTCAGAAATATCGATCATTTCCTTTTCCGGTAGAACGGAACCGGTTTTCACATCATTTCCAAAAGACAAA
>JANOCH010000015.1:0-5824 GCA_031412015.1 Chitinophagaceae bacterium | reverse complement strand
TAAAAGTAAGGTAGGTAACGTATTTTTTGTCCTTTGTATGGATCACCACGTAATTCTGCAATGCCTCGGCGAATAGAATATCGTCATATAATAATTTAACCAGTTTGTTATCTGCCTTTATAAAGAAATAGCCGGCCGCATTGGTTGCGGCCTCCACCACATTTTTCTCCCTCACCTCGTAGTATTCTTTTGCTTTCAGTGCCGCTTTTAAAAAACGGTCAAACGAAATAGGCTTGACCAGGTAGTCCAGTGCATTCAATTCAAAGCCTTCTAATGCGTACTGTGGATACGCTGTGGTAAATATCACCGGTGGTGCATGGGCCAGGGTTTTAAAAAAATCATTGCCGGTTATTTTGGGCATCTGTATATCAAGGAAAAATAATTGCACTTCTCCCCTGCTGATCAGTTCGGTTGCCTTTAATGGGTTATCGAACTCGCCGGTTAGATGCAGAAAATCAATATCAGCAATGTACTCCTTTAAACCTTTCCTCGCCAAAGGTTCGTCGTCGATGATGATGCAATTTATTTTCATATTGAGTCCAGCGTTTGCATTATGCCATTACAGATACCATATCCAGTATTTTTTCACCGAGAAATTGATCGCCTTTTATGATTACTCCTTCTTTCACGTCCCCTTTGCGTATACTTTTTGAAAAAAGTTTCCAGGCGATATTGCTATCAATGATTGTTTCAGCAATAATTATCGTTCCGCCTGTGTTTTCCAGTTTCCATGCATCTTTCTCTTTTTTCAAATACCATTCACCGATATCAGTTACTACTGCTTTTAATACCGTTCCTTCTTCAGCGTTCATATCTTTTGCCGTATGAGGCCAGGCCTGCATAAAAACATTCAGGAAAGGTTGGTATAATTCTTTTCTCATTAAACTGCTATCATTTACCGCATCCCGTATCTGCTGCTGGTGCAACCAACGCTCGGTGTATTCACGGGCTATATCAAACCAATTGAATGATTCGCTTTCACCTGCCCAGCTAACGGAATATGCTGCCATGGCAAAAGGATCTAATTTGGAAAACTCTCTATAGACAACCTCATTAGTTAACTCAAGCAATTCGATAATAATTCCCGGGCTTAACCGCTTTGCAGCCTTCACCCATTCTGCATTCAATGTATTTAGATAATTGACAATATCATTATAAGAACGAATGGGAATAACCGGCGGCACGGACCATCCATCTCTGTGTACCGCTATCCGTCGATAATTTCCATCCAGCAGGTGTGCCGCTACATCCTTGACCACCCATTTTTTCGCGATCGTTTGTTTTTGCCAATCTCCTGGTGGCAATTGCTTTAAAAAAGAGATAAGCTCTTTATTTAACAATGGGAACAAATGCATCGTTTCAATCGGTGGCTTCATTTTTTTACTGTTCTATTTTCAGCCTTAAATCTACTTTATAAATGCCGTTTTCATCCGCGATAGTAAGTTCATGTTTTCCGGGGTACAATAGTTCCAAACGTCGCTTTACATTATTTAGCCCAATACCACTATGCGGATCGGATGTCTTTGCCTGGTCCCTCGAATTTTCCGCGGAGAAAATAAATTGACCGTTATTTCTTGATAGCTCCAATTTTATAAAATTGCTTTTGTCGGTATGGGATGACACATGCTTGAAAGCATTTTCTACAAATGGGATCAACAATAAGGGTTCTATCGAAAAGTCCCTCACCTGCGGCGAATAATTAAACGTTACGGAATAATGCTCGTCTTTTCGCAGGGTTTGCAGGTCGACATAATCTTCCAGGTAACTGATCTCTTTTTCCACTGGTATTTTGGCTCCGTTCACCTCATACAACTGGTAACGTAGCATATCTGAAAACTTGTGAAGTGATTGCCTGGCTTCTGCATTATTTTTATCGATGAGGAAATAAACCGAGTTAAGTGAATTAAACAGAAAATGGGGATTGATCTGTGATTTTAAAAAATTCAATTCTGCTTCTGCTTTCTCTTTGGCCGTTTCCGCCATCCGTTGCTGCAGGCTGGAGTAGTCTATCATCAATTTAACCGCGGCACCGGCGATCACCAGGAAAAAATGGGGGATCACGTTATCGTAGATCCGGGTTTTAAGGTCGCCCGACAAACTATAGAGCTGCGGCGTGTTCATTATCCTTCCCAGTATGTTCATTTTTAATACGCTGCTGCTTACCACCAACAGAATAAATGCAAGCACAAAAACCACATACTTTTTCTTATAAAATAGACGGGGCAATAAGATATAATTGGTGATATAAATCATCATGGCCAGGTCGATCACTTTGATCAACGTGACGGTAAAAGCCCTGCCCGGCACCTTGTAATCTTCGTAACGAAGAAAATACCAGAAACCGAATATCAGCATCCAGAAAAAGACATGATGCAATTTGTATTTTAGTAGTCCCCTGTTTTGCATACCACAAAATAAAAGTACACTTTCCCAACGGTAAAAAAGTTTACACCAAATGATTGATTGGCAGGATGAAATACAAACCACCCTTTCATCAAGCAGTGATCGCCCGTGGTGTAAAGTATTTGCTAGTGGCTTTAAACGACAGCAGTTTTACTGAACAAAATCAAAAAATATGAAATCATTGTTAATGATGCTGCTTATTGTTTCCATTTCGTTGGCTGGTTGCACCCAAACCAACAGCAACGGCAATTCAAAAAATAATGTACTGGTAGGTGGCCGCTGCGAGGGTTGCGAGGCCATTCATGAAAGCCCGATACCGTTTGATCAACTAAATAGTGTAGACACATTACCTGATTATAATGACCCGGGCCCGAAAATCGAGATCAGTGGTATTATATATGAAAGAGACGGAAAGACCCCGGCTAAAGATGTGGTGCTTTATGTATATCATACCGATCAAACAGGCGTGTATCCCAGCAAAGGAAATGAAAAAGGATGGGGGAAAAGACATGGCTATATACGAGGCTGGGTGAAGACCGATAAGAACGGATTTTATAAATTCTATACGCTGGTGCCCGCTTCTTACCCGAACAGCAAAAGTCCGAAACATATTCACCCGACCATTAAAGAAAAAGACAAGAACGAATATTGGATCGATGAATATTTGTTTGAAGGCGATCCTTACCTTGAGTATGAAAAATCAGACCGTCCTCCAAGAGGTGGTAATGGCATTATCAAACCTGTTATGAAAGACGGTGTGCTCCGCGCTACCCGGCATATTATTTTAGGATTGAATGTCGAAGATTATCCAAAAGCAAAAGAAAACAATATAGAATCCGGATTGGCGATCGGCGCCAATTGTCCCGCATTCGATCCCATTCATCTCTCCGGAGCCGATAAAGGGAAAACAGCCTGCCCGATGTGCAAATATGGATATGGCCAGGGTGTAATGGTTTGGTTCAATCACGCGAATCTTGACCAGATGTCCGACTTCGTAAAGCAAATGGAAAAAGAAATGGAACAACGGGGCGAAAAGAAGTTACGTGTTTTCATGGTGTATATGAATCCATTCTATAAAGAAAATGATGAAGAGGGCTACCGGATCTTGCGGGGAAAGATCCGGCAGTGGTGCGAAGAGCAGCAGTTAAAAAAAGTGGCGATGGTTTGGATACCCTCACCGGTGGACGAAGAAACTGCCGGGCTTTTCAACATTAATCCTGAAGCAAAGAATACGGTATTGGTCTATAAAAAAAGAAAGGTAGCCGCAAAATGGGTAAACATGGAATATACAGAAGAAAACAGCCAAAAAATTATTAATAGCCTTTAATTACAGCGTCATGAGAAAGTAAATGCAGTGCACGCTGAATAGTAGTAAATTAGCCGGATACAAATTCTTTTTTATGTATAAAAAAATTGTACCGGTTTTAGTATGCACGGCCGCCTTGGTATCGCTGTCACCCTTATTTGCATTTGCACAAAACAGGATGACACCCGAACTCCTTTGGAAATTGGGAAGAGTTGCCGGCACCGGCATTTCAAAAGATGGAAAGTATATTCTGTATTCAGTCAGTACGCCTGACTGGGAAGCTAATAAAAGCAGCCGTAAAGCTTATATGATACCTGTCGATGGAGGCAGCCCTGTAGAGATCAGCAAGCCCGATAGTTTGCTGGCGGATAAAAATGTTTCTCCGGATGGAAAGTATTTTTTGAGTAATAAAGAAGTAAAAATTAAAAAGATCAGTGGTAAAGATCATTACCCTGAACTGGAAAAATCGAATGCCTATATTTTTGACAATCTCAATAATCGACACTGGGACACCTGGGAGGATGGAAATTTTGAACATGTATTTGTGTCGCCCGTCGGTAAAGCCGATGAAGGAAAAGATATCATGCCGGGCGAACCTTACGATAGCCCGCAAAAACCATTCGGCGGTGATGAAGATTATATATGGAGTCCAGATGGCAAAACGGTGATATATGTTACCAAGAAAAAATATGGAAAGGATTATGCTGTAAGTACCAATACCGACCTGTACCAATATGATATGGCATCCGGCGCTACCAAAAATCTGACAGAGGGAATGATGGGCTACGATATTAATCCATCTTATAGCAAGAACGGAACGCTGGCATGGCTGAGTATGAAGAGAGATGGTTTTGAATCGGATAAACAGGATCTTATTGCTTTTACGGGTAGGGGAAATTCCAAGGTAAATCTTACAGGTCATCGTGATGAAATTCATGTGGAAGGTTACCGGTGGAGCGACGATGGTAAGAAAATATTCTTCTGGGCGCCGATCAACGGAACGCAGCAATTGTTTGAAGTAGAATATACCGGCGCCACAAAGAAGTTGCCGGTGGTTAGGCAAATCACAAAGGGAGATTTTGATATTACCGGTATTGTGGGACAAGCCGGAAACAAATTGATAATAACCCGTACAGACATCAACCATGCAGCGGAAATATTTTCAGCTGATATTAGTGATGGCAGCATGGCCCAACTTACGCATGTGAATGATGATGTATTTAATTCGATAGGCATGTGTAAAACAGAAAGAAAATGGGTAACTACAACCGATGGAAAGAAAATGTTGGTATGGGTGATCTATCCTCCCGATTTTGATCCGACAAAAAAATATCCCACCTTACTTTATTGCCAGGGAGGACCGCAGGTAGCATTGACACAATTCTATTCTTTCCGCTGGAACTTCCAATTGATGGCATCGCAGGGATATATCGTTATTGCACCAAACCGGAGGGGAATGCCGGGACACGGTACCAAATGGAATGAACAAATAAGTAAAGATCATGGCGGCCAGGTGATGAAGGATTATTTGTCGGCCACCGATGCGATAAGTAAAGAACAATATGTTGACAAAAGTCGATTGGGCTGTGTAGGAGCAAGCTATGGCGGATATTCGGCCTTTATGCTGGCTGGCATTCACAATAATCGATTCAAAAGTTTTATAGCGCACGACGGAATATTTGATATGCGTAGCATGTATGGTACCACCGAGGAAATGTGGTTTGTAAACTATGACTGGGGCGGACCTTATTGGGACAAGAAAAACGCTGCCGCTCAAAAATCATATACCCAGTTCAACCCGATCAACTATGTAGATAAATGGAATACGCCGATCATGGTAATACAGGGCGGCAAAGACTATCGTGTACCGATCGAACAGGGTATGCAAGCTTTCCAGGCCGCACAATTAAGAGGAGTAAAAAGCAAATTATTATACCTGCCTGACGAAAATCACTGGGTGCTAAGTGCACAAAACGCCCTGGTTTGGCATCGCGAGTTTTATAAATGGCTGGAAGAAACGATGCCGCCGCCGGATAAAACGAAGAAAGGGTTTTAGATGGAATTTTGAATTAAGAGTTATGAATTATGAGTGGTGAATTATGAATGACGGGCGCC
>JANOCH010000014.1:0-7624 GCA_031412015.1 Chitinophagaceae bacterium | reverse complement strand
TCTTGTATATGACTGTAACGACTCATGAAGTTTGTAATGCTAATTCGGATTTATCGGTTACTAATGATTTGTTGGTTTGCTGTTCCAGGAAATTTCCCAATCGCTTATATTGCTCGTAGCGTTTTTGATAGATCGCCGCATTTTCGGCATTGGGATAGTATTCTGCATCAAAGCCTGGTCCCATCGCATTCATGGCGTCTTCCACTTTAGTATAAACGCCAGCCACCGTAGCGGCAAACATAGCAGCGCCCAAGGCGCAGGTTTGTTCTGAACGATGGATGCGGATCGGCATGTCCATTACATCCGCCATCATCTGCATGATAAAGGGAGATTTTTTTGCTACCCCGCCCAATCCGATCAATCCTTTAACCGGCACACCCTGTTCAACAAAACGTTCTACAATCGCTTTAGCGCCAAAACAGGTAGCTTCAACGATCGACCTGAAAATTTTTACCGCATCGCTTCCAAGATTGAGCCCGGTAATAGATGCCGTCAATAATTGATTGGCGTCCGGCGTACGTCGCCCATTAAACCAATCAACCGTTAATTCATCGTGTTCATCAAGTGGTAATTGTGCTGCCTGCCTGCTCAATTCAGGAATGATCTTATCAGCGGTCTCTTCTACAAGTTGCCTGGCGATATCAGCGTTAACTATGGTTGATTTGGAAAGAATATTTTGTAAGGGCCATGTCAGTAATTTTTTAAACCAGGCATAGCAATCGCCAAAAGCCGATTGACCTGCTTCCAACCCGATCATGCCGGGGATGATGGAACCGGGAACCTGGCCGCAAATACCTTTGACCAATTTATCACCAACTTCATTAGCCGGGGCAACCAACATATCACAGGTGGAAGTTCCCATCACTTTGCTCAAATGATAAGGCTCGATCTGGCCACCTACGGCTCCCATATGTGCATCAAATGCACCCACACCGATGATGACATCATCAGGTAAACCAAGCCGGGTTGCCCATGCTTTGCTGATTAGCCCTACCGACTTATCAGCAGTATAAGTGTCTTTGAAAAGTCTTGCAGTAAATCCTTTCAGTATTGGATCGAGAGAGGAAAAAAAATCATCGGGAGGAAGACCTCCCCATTCTTTAGCCCATAATATTTTATGCCCCGCTGAACAAACGCCTCTTTTCATCTGCTGTACATCATTGCCACCGGTCAACAGAAAAGGTATCCAGTCGCAATGCTCAACAAATGAATAAATAGAATGCCGCACCTGCTCATCTTCACGTAAAATATGCAGCAACTTCGCCCAAAACCACTCTGAAGAATAGATTCCTCCGACGAACTGCAAATAGTTAGTTTCAAATTTTTCAGCATGTGCGTTAATCTCGGCTGCTTCTCCTGTTGATGTGTGATCTTTCCAAAGTACGAACATCGCATTGGGATTGTTTTCAAATCCCGCCAACAAGGACAATGGTGTACCTGTTTTATCAACAGCAATGGGTGTGGAGCCTGTTGTGTCAACGGAGATGGCCCTGATATTTGACACTACGGATGGACCAGCCTGTAATAAGCATCTTTTAATGGTATCTTCCAACCCTTCCACATAATCCAAAGGATGCTGGCGGAACTGGTTTTCGTTTGCGTTGCAATACAATTGATCTTTCCAGCGGGGATAGTAGAAAACGGAGGAGGCTACCTCGTTTCCATTAGAGGTATCTGCAATGATGGTTCTTACAGAATCGGAACCATAGTCCACTCCAATAACATAAGATTTATTCATAACAACAAGCAATTAGTGTCAAATTAACACTTAATTAATCAATAAAAAAAAATTTTTTTTCGCGCCTGCTCCCGGACTATAAAAGATGAGGATTAGGTATAATGTTCAAAAAGGCCTGGAAATCGGCTTTGTAATTTTTGCTGTTCAGTTTGTAATAAAAAGCTCCTTTTTTGGAACTGCCCTTGTCTTTATCGGTTTGTTTGATCAGCAGCTTTGTGGACAGTACTTTCCGGCTGAAGTTTCGTTTATCGAATTCCGTTTCATATACTGATTCATAGAGGGTTTGCAACTGGGGTAAGGTGAATTTTTTGGGGAGCAGTTCAAAAAGGAGGGGGTGCAGCGCCGCTTTATAACGAAGTTTTTCTTTCGCCATTTTCACCATTTCAGTGTGATCAAATACCAGGTCCGGTATTTTATTTAACGGAAACCATTCAGGGTGATACTCGTCACTTATTTGCTTTTCGTACTGGTGAATATCAATCAGGGCAAAATAGGCGATCGATAAAGTCCTTTCCAGCGCATCCCGGTGCGGATCACCAAACGTATGAAGCTGCTCAAGATAGACACCTTCCAGACCTGTAAGGGTTTTTAAAATACGGTTAGCCGCGGTATCGGGGCCTTCATTGGGCTGTATAAAACCGCCCATCAAACTCCATTTACCTCTTTCCGGTTCAAAGCCTCTTTGTATCAACAAAAGTTTTAGTGTTGTTCCATCAAAACCGAAGATGATGCAATCAACAGCGGCTAATAACCGGGTCTGTTTTTGATATTTTGTCATGTTATGGTTGGTTCAAAAAATTGATGTGGTCGTTTTCGACAGGAAATAGATTAAATGTTCATTTGTTTCTTTCGGCTTCCTTCATGCTAAGATAATCAGACGGCGTCATGCCAAATTGTTTCAGGAAATTTCTGCCAAAATTTGTTTGCGATGCATAGCCTACCATATCGGCCACTTCATATATTTTGTGATTGCCTTCTACCAAAAGCTCCGCCGCCTTCTTCAGCCTCGTGATATTGATCAGTTCGTTGGGTGAAAGATCAGAGAGGGCCACTAATAGTAATACAGGTTTCATTAACTGTTTTTAACGGCTGTTACCGGAATTTTTTCTTCCGCAAATGTATTGGGTTCTTCATCCTGGTGTACGGGCATCGTAATAAAAAATATATTCATGTTGTTTTCGGGCTCTTTGATATCCAGCACACCTTTATGCAATTGCGTCAACGACCGCGATAAGGCCAGTCCAATCCCTGTCCCTTTTTGCTTTTCGGTTTCTTTTAAACGAAAGAAGGGTTCAAATATCTTTTCTTTCATTTCATAAGGGATGATATATCCATCATATTTAACTTCAATAGTAAAGGTTTTATCGCCCTCCTTCAATGATAAAACGTAAACCTCTACTTTACTTTTGGCATACTTCACCGCATTACTGAATACATTGGTCAGTATTTTATTAAAAGCCTCCGTATCTATAAATGCATATAGTTTGGGCGGTAAAGGTCCAAGGGTGAATTGTAAATTCTTTTGCTCAGCCAATGGCTTAAAACCGATAAAGGTATCTTCCATTAATTCAGCGATATTTTCTTTCGTGAAATTGAGGCTGAATCCTTTGATCTCGGTTTGACGAAAATCGAGCAATTGATTGGTAAGATCTACCAGTCGCACGGTATTCTTTTCCATAATGCGAAGGCTGTCCCTGATCTCAGGTATGTCTCCGGCTTTTTTGATCACTTTTTCCAGTGGGCCCTTTATTAGTGTCAGGGGCGTCTTAATTTCATGAGCTACATTGGTAAAAAAGTCAATTTTCGCTTGGTACAGTTCCTTCTCTTTGGCTATTTCCAGTTGTTCTATTTTTCTCCTGTTCTTCTCTTTAAGTCTCTGGTGATAAGCGTTGGCATTCTTCCTTCATTCTGTCCATGCTGATATTCGCTCCAAGCTCATTGAGTATCCGGTGCCAGGCTTTGATATGATAGGGCATATCGTTGATCATCGTTCCATTCAGGTCGAATAAAAAAGCTTTATAATTTGTCAGCATTATTGGTGTAGTAAAAATTTCGGCAAACTTCGGCTAAATGAATTAATTAACTGTATATATAGGGATATTTCCAGCGCCTCTTTTTCGCCTGTTTAAGGGAAATTCCACTTCAGGAAAAGCAAGCGAAAAAGCTAGCGCCTTCAGTATTTTCGAATAACACGAAGCAATCTCTTCAATCACCACTTCGATGCTTAAATAAAGTAGAAAGTATCGGAGTGTTCCTGTGCGTTGGCCCGGCAAAGCCTGCGGAGCAATGGCGTTTGCCTTGTCCCGATAGCTATCGGGATTTTTGTTATCTTTTTTCGTCAAGGCAAAAAAGTAAAAAGAGAAAATGAATCAACAATAATAGGTACAGTAATTGTGATATTGCCACTCCAAATAAAAAATGAACTACTGTTGCAAATTTTCCTTTTCTTTGCATAGTCAATGCGACCCAACCTGATCATAAAGCGTGGAATTGCGATCCTTTTGTTGCTGGTTTTTTTTCAGCAAATGGGAGCCGGCTTGTTTGTTCACAACCTGCTGCATGATAAGACAACGACCGACCAATTTCCCATCCAAAAAAGTGAAAGCACTAAAGAGATAAACTTCTCCTGTAGTTGTGTTGACAATTTTTTGATGCCATTTGCAGAGGCAGATCAGCCGATAGTTTCGCAAATAATTTCTGTCCATCCAAAGCCTGTCAACGGTTACGCCGAACAGCCATATCATATATCACTGATCTTTTCTTCCCTGCGCGGACCTCCTGTTTTCGTCGGTTAATTTTTATGTCCCTGCGTTTGCAGGACAATTCCATTATTATTTATTGATTGCCTCCAGGGCTTTCCATTTAATTGATTAACCATGAGAATAATAAACATTCTATTTGTTTTACTCGTCCTGTTATCTGTTCAACCTATAAACGCGCAGACAAGGTCTGTATTGACCGGAAAAATTACAGACGAAAAGACCGGCGTTCCTTTACCCAACGCTACTATCCGTATTCACGATATCAACCGTGATGCCATCGCCAACGAAAACGGGGAGTATAAAACTTCGTCAGTTCCGACAGGTAATTACCTGGTGGAAGTTTCCTTTGTGGGTTATGCCAGCATAGTAGAAATGGTAGCGGTCAATGGAAACACGGTCAAAGACTTTCGTTTAAAAGACGCCGTGGTAGAACATGAAGGTGTAACGGTAACAGGTGTATCCACCGCCACGCGGTTGAGACAATCTCCGCAACCCGTGGCCATTTTAAAAAAGACGGAATTATTTAAGTTAAGCTCTTCCAATATTATTAATAGCCTAACGCATGTTCCCGGTGTAACGGCATTAACCACTGGTCCTGCAATTTCCAAACCCTTTATCCGTGGCCTTGGCTATAACCGTGTGCTGGTGATCAACGATGGTGTAAAACAGGAAGGCCAGCAATGGGGCGATGAACACGGCATTGAAATAGATGACTACAGTGCGCAAAGAGTGGAGGTATTGAAAGGGCCCGCTTCGCTGATGTATGGTTCCGATGGTCTCGCCGGTGTTATCAATATTCAATCGTTACTTCCTGCTTCTGAAGGAACCATTACGGCCAACGTCCTTGGTGAATACCAAACCAATAGCAGGTTGAGAGGCTACTATGGTAATGTGGCCGGCACGAAGAATGGTTTTATTTTTAACGCCTATGGTTCGTATAAAGGAGCACAGGATTATAAAAATAAATACGACCGTTATGTTTTCAATTCAAAATTCAATAATAAGAATGTGGGCGCCATGCTGGGTTACGCCGGATCATGGGGACATACCTATATCAGGGCAACCCATTTTGATCAGCATGTCGGTATGGTAGAAGGGGAGCGGGATGATGCGACAGGAAAATTTTTAAAGCCGGTGGCAGGTGGCGGAGAAGAAATAGTATCCAATGACGATTTCAGATCGATTGATCCTTTTGTTCCTTACCAGCAGGTACAGCATTTGAAACTATCGGCTGATAACAGTTTTAATGCAGGCAGATCAAAGGTGGATGTTTCGTTGGGTTATCAACGAAATCAACGGAAGGAATTTGGTGACCCTGATAATATAAACGCCCCGGTAGCTTACTTTGATCTGAATACGGTGAACTATACGGTAAAATGGAACCTCCCCTATAAAGAAAACTGGCGCACCAGTATCGGCCTATCGGGTATGAACCAATCCAATAAAAACAAAGCAGAAGAAGCGCTGATCCCCGATTATGGCCTGTTTGACCTCGGCGGTTTTGTATTTACACAGCATCACCAGGGAAAATTATCATTGAGTGGTGGCCTGCGTTTTGATAATCGTCATTTATCCGGTAAAGAAATGATGGAGGGTGTGGATACCAAATTCTCGGCCTTTACCAAAAACTTTTCAAATGTATCTGGTAGTGCCGGTATCAGTTATGAAGCGAATAAGGAGCTGACCCTGAAATTTAATGTGGCAAGAGGCTTCCGGGCGCCGACACTTGCCGAGTTATCCAGCAATGGTGCACATGAAGGCACGAATCGCTTTGAAGTCGGAAATCGCAATTTGAAATCAGAAACAAGTTTGCAAGCCGATGCAGGTATAGAGTTCAACAGTGAGCATATCACGTTAGGCGCAGGTATTTTTTACAATGCTATCACCAACTTCATATACTATCGTAAAGTATTGAACAATGCCGGTGATGATTCTCTGGTCGTTGATCCCGATAGCGGCGACCTGCTGAATGTTTTTAAGTTTGATCAGCAGAAGGCAGATTTATACGGCCTTGAATTTAATATGGATCTTCACCCGCACCCATTAGACTGGTTGCATTTTGAAAATACTTTCTCTTTTACCAGGGCGCATTTTTCAACGGCTATTGATGGTTCCAAAAATGTTCCTGGTATTCCGGCGGCACGTTTCCTCTCGCAATTGAAAGGGAATTTTTTACCCAAAGGAAAATCTGTTCGCAATCTTTATGTCAGCCTGGAAAGTGATCATACCTTCCGGCAGAAAAATGCTTTTACCGGTTATGATACGGAAACTGGCACGCCTGCTTATTGGCTCATCAATGCTTCAATAGGTACCGACATTACAAAAAAGGGAAACACTTTATTTTCCATCAGCCTTAGTGGAAATAATTTGACGGATGTTGCTTATCAAAATCATTTGAGCCGGTTGAAATATACGGCTGTCAATAATGTCAGCGGCCGGCAGGGGGTGTTTAATGTGGGACGAAGTTTTAACGTGAAGGTGAATGTGCCATTGAGTTTTAAATGGAAGTAATCCAAGTATAAGGACAACCCATGGCAACCCGCTGCCGCAAAAAGGCTGATTCAAACGCTTCATAATAGATGCCGGGTAGGCAGGAATGCTGGGGGCGCCGGAAACAATAACATGGCATACCGGGAATAAGATATGCCGCCACGACCCGTTCTTGTTGAAAGAATGGTATTTCGGAACACATCTTATGCTAAGGCCAGATGTGATGACTGTTTCGTACTTCTTTATGCCAGGAATTTAAAGAATAACAGACTATAACGACCAATTACGGTACCTTCATACAAATGGTACATATTGTCGGCGCCGGTTGTATGAAGGCTTTTCGGTGATATGGAGAGTACCAGTTTTTTTTCTTGCCACAAATTTTGTGGCTGATCTGTAGCCTGCCTGGCCTGCCCCGTTGGAGAAAAGACCGTTCCCTTCGAAAAAAAGCAACAGATTTACCTCCATCCGTTTAATGTCATTCCATAACGTAGATGGGCTATGATTAAAATCCTCATTTTTATTTTTCAGTGGCGATTATCCACTGAATGGTACAGGATCCCCGGCCAGTTTATCCAATTGCGTGCAAACAATCCATCGTAGAAATTGTCCTGCTGGAATATACACTGCATTT
>JANOCH010000013.1:0-1621 GCA_031412015.1 Chitinophagaceae bacterium | reverse complement strand
TTTAAAGAAGCCGAAAAGTTGCAATTCAAGTTCCAGGAATATAATATAGTTGGGTATCGATGGAATAAAGGCGCCGGGCGAAGGGCTTTGATCATACATGGCTTTGAGTCTTCGGTCGTGAATTTCGATAAATATGTCGCTCCCCTGTTAAAAAAAGGATATGAAGTGCTCGCTTTTGATGCACCTGCGCATGGACGAAGCTCAGGCAAGCGGATCAACGCCATTATCTTCCGTGACTTCATCAAATATGTGTGTCGTCAATATGGCCCGGTTCAATCCTTCATTGGTCATTCGTTTGGCGGGCTGGCGATATGCCTGGCGTTGGCCGAAACGGGGCATGATGAAAATTTTCGCATCGCCCTGGTAGCGCCGGCTACCGAAACAAAAACAGCCCTGGACCATTTTTTTCAGTTCATAAAGCTCGATGATGGAGAAGTAAGAAAAGAATTTGAGGAAATTATTACCCAACTAAGCGGTCACCAGGTTGCCTGGTTCTCCATCCACCGCACACTAAATAAAATAAAAGCGAACATATTATGGCTGCACGATAAGGATGATAAGATCACACCACTGAAAGATGTGCTGAAAATAAGGGAAGAAAACCACCTGAATATACAATTCGTAATTACTAAGGGACTCGGGCACCGCAGGATATACCGGGATGCAAAAGTTGGCAAAGCAATTGTAAACTTTATCTAAGACCACCCGGTTTATTTATGCGAGAAAAATTAATAAAAAAGGCAAGTTCTACGGCCGTGGCCGTTATCGCCTTGCTGTTTCTTCTTATTTTCATAGTGGCTATGAAGCATCCACAGCAAAAAAAAGAGTATAGTTATCTTGCTCTTGGCGATTCTTACACCGTTGGCGAGAAAGTTGCGCCGGAAGAAAATTTTCCTAACCAGCTTATAGACATCCTTCGCAAAAGCGGCCTTGATTTTAAATCACCCAGGATCGTTGCCAAAACGGGGTGGACCACCGATGAACTCGAGGCCGGCATCAAAAAAGCAAAATTGGAAAGACATTATGATTTTGTAAGTCTCCTGGTGGGTGTAAATAACCAGTATAGTAAAAGAAGCGTGACAGAATATATCCCGCAATTTGAATTACTTTTGGACGAGGCGCTGAAATTCGCGGGTAATAAAAAAAGCCGGGTAATTGTGATCTCTATTCCGGACTGGGGTGTCACTCCTTTTGCGGATGGGAGTGACCGCAAAAAAATAGCCCTGGAAATTGATGAATACAACAGAGCTAATAAGGCCATAGCGGATAAGTATAAAGTTCATTATATCAACATCACGGTTGAAAACAGGAAAGCCGCCAGTGATGCGGTGCTATTTGCCGAAGATGGCCTTCATCCATCAGGTAAAGAATATAAGAAATGGGCGGAAGAGCTTGCCTCCATCATAAAATCTGAATTATGATCTTTTCTCAGATACGGCATAAAAGATTCCGGTTTTAAAAAATCATTTAGATTATTTTAGCTGCAGGGCACAATGACGCTAAACCCTTTGCTGAACAGCGTTTTGAACCCCGAACGGAGTGTCGCAAGGGATGCTGAACAGTATTACAAAAGCTGGTTTCCAAAAAAAATTATTATTCTTGTTATAACTTGCGGCCGCCG
>JANOCH010000012.1:0-8283 GCA_031412015.1 Chitinophagaceae bacterium | reverse complement strand
GATTTCAAAGGAACCCTGGGAGTATCAAAGGACGTGCCGGTCGGGTTTAAAAATATCCGGTTAACCTTCGATCTTGATTCAACGGCAACGGCTGAGCAAATGGCGAGTCTTGCAAAACTCACTGAAAGATATTGCGTGGTCTTTCAAACGTTGACCAAAGGAGTTGGGATCACGACACAATTTCATTCATCAACAAACGATAAATGATAAAACCCGCATTCCGGCGGGTTTTAAAAAATAACTACAT
This sequence comes from Chitinophagaceae bacterium, assembly GCA_031412015.1. Taxonomy (GTDB): domain Bacteria; phylum Bacteroidota; class Bacteroidia; order Chitinophagales; family Chitinophagaceae; genus Terrimonas_B. The sequence continues at coordinate 8,036 of JANOCH010000012.1, read as the reverse complement.
ATCTTTTTGAATAGTTAATTGGCAGTAGCCGGACTGATAACTGATGAAATCTCCGTGATGGTATTTGCCGGAAATCCTCCTTTCTTCGCATGTTCCCTGATCAAGTCTTCGTTCTCTGCCTTATAAACACAAAATATTTTATTGCCCGTTACATAGCTCTGCATCCATTGAATCTTTGGTCCCATTTCCCTGAGCACGGAACAGGATGTTTGAGAAATCGCTTTTAATTCCTCTGCAGTTAGTTTACCGGCTCCGGGAATTTCCCGTTCGATCAGGTAAGTCTTCATTTCTGTAATGTTTTTAGTTTTTGAATTACCGGCTGCTATTGTCTTTTGAGCAGTAGAAGCATGTGCAGTAAATAACAAAATGGCGATAAGAAAGTTAAAACGGTTGGTGTTGAGTTTCATAACATTTATTTTTAAAAGTTATAGGATGACTAAAGATAGCATCGCACAATAGCGAAGCACTATCACAAATCGTTCAATAAATAATAAACCTGGATCGAGGATAAAATAATTCGCTGAGTCGGCTGGTAAGGCTATAATAAATCGGTCAGCAACTGGGAAATTTCATTCACCAATAAGAAAGGTCAATGAAGCAGGTCAAGATAGGCCATCGGGAGAAGACCAAATTTCTTTTTAAAACATTTGGTAAAATAGGATGGGCTGGCGAATCCTGAATCAAATGTTATCTGTGAAATATTGTAACGCTGTTTTTTCATTAGCTCTTTTGCTTTTTCAAGCCTGAAGTCTTTTAAAAGCAGGTTTGGAGAGAGCCCGGTAAGTGTAATTGTTTTCCTGTACAATTGTGATTTACTCATTGTCATCACATGGCAATAATCAGAAATATCAAAATCAGGGTCCTGCCAGTTTTCATCTAATTTGTCGAATAATAATTTAAGCAAGGATTCATCCTGTGGCGCTAAGGTTAAAAGATTATTTGCGCTGTCTTGAAAATAATCCTTCGATACCAGGTCCATAACCGGCGAAGCGATGGCCACCTGGCCGCTCCTGGCGATCATACACAGGTTAGCCGCCATTTGGATAGTATCACCAAACAACCTGTTGCTGTTCTCAACAGGTTCCCCTGCATTGATAGCTATCCTGAACCCAATTGTATCCAAATCTTTCGCCAGCATGTCTTTTTGAATAGCAAGGGCGCAGAAAACAGCTTTAGCTGCTAAAGCAAATGAAATAATAAATCCTGATCCACCCTGTTCTACTTCCCTGCCACCGTACTGCTCCATGTTTTTTCTAATGATATCGTTGTGGCTGTTAAGTAACTCTTTCGCATTTTCACATCCCAATTTCGACTGCAACAATACCGGGTCGGTGATCTTCGTGACCAAAAGAATACGAAAAGATGGATCGGCGAATACCTTTAAACCGTCATGGGAAGTTTCTGCATCTGTTGGATCATAAATCCTGCCCAAAAATGATTGTACCAGCTCACTTTTTACCTCAATTATTTTACTGGGCAGTAATCCGTGCGCCCTATTATGCAATTCGGCCACTGCTTCTTTGGTAGGGCCTTCAATCAGGCAAAATACATTTTCCCGTGCTTCGTCTAACCAATAGGTCATGCATTTACAGCCGTATTCTTCCTGGTGGAGCAAATCCTTGCGATGCGCCTCTGCAACATCGAGGGCCGTAACTCCGGGAAGAGTATGTAGATCCATGTAGATAGGCATATTTACTGTTTTAACGCACTACAAAATTAGAAAATGAAATCGCTGGCTGATGCGTTTTATCTACGTGATTTAAATAGCGATCAGATGGTTATAGCCTTCCTTCAATCCCTGGCAAAAATTATTCAGCATCATCAGCGATGGATTGCTTTACTAAGATAAGAAAGATAAAAGGTTAGGTCAGCAGGAATTAATTTGCATCTATTCCTTGCGCAATCGGCAGTTCTATGATTTTAAACGCTAATTCAAAACATTTTCCTTCAAAAATTTATCAATCTTCTCCAGCAGCTCCTGCTTAAAATAAACAGGATCTGAATGACCGGCATTGGGAATAAACTCCATCTGCACGGTCAATTTCTTGGTTTTATATGCACTCAATAATTGTATAGATTGATTGATGGGCACCTGCACATCCTGTTCTCCATGAACAATGAACATAGGCGGATCAGCAGCATCTCCGTGAAATACTGTGCTCGCCAGTTTTGCAAGCCTAGTTGCCTGCTCAACAGGTTTGCCGAGCAGGATAGCCAATGCCGGTAATCTTACATTCACACCACGGGGTGTTGACTGATTCAGTATAGTGAGAAAATTCGTGGGTCCAAAATAATCGATGCAGCCTTGCACGGAAGACGATGTACTGATGTAATTTCCAATATCACCATCCAGTTCTTTATGGTTATTGGTAGTAGCTACCAGCGCCGCCAGGTGTCCGCCTGATGAACCGCCCCAGATAATTATTTTGCCAGGCTGGTACCCATATTTATTTGCATTGGCTCTTAAGAAACGAATGGCCGCCTTTATCTCATGGACCTGTGCTCGAAATATCTTCCCGGTACTCAACGAAAAATTGATACTGGCCAATGCGTAGCCGTAACCCAACAAACCCAATGGCGGATTGTCTTTGCTGCCGCTGCGCCAGGCTCCGCCATGTATCCATACAATAAGATAAAGGCTGCTTTGTTTGTTTAGTTTATAAATATCAAGTGCCAATTTTTTATCCGCTTCTCCCCCATACAAAATATTTTTAATAATGATGGTATCATTTTGCGCTGCTAACTGCAAACTGCCGAAAATTAAAATGACCAACAAATAGTTTTCTTTCATGTTGTTGGTTTTTCCACTGTAGGCCAATGGCGTTACTTAGCGTGGCTGGCGGCAAATCACCTCATCGCCTTTCTCAGCATATCAATGCTTTTGGGAACACCGGTGGAAGCATCCTCTTTGCCCTCAAATTCAAGAGAAAGATAACCCTGGTAATTTACTTTATTCAGTATAGCGATGATCCTTTTATAATCCAGGTCAAGCGTATACCATTCGCCGCCGCCATAGTAAGTTTTGGCTTGTACAAAACTGGTATAAGGTGCTATCATTTCCAGTTTATCATAGGGATTTTCCAAAAAGTTGCCAGTATCCATCAGGATGCCCAGCCATGGCGAATCAATAGCTTTCTTTATACGTAATTGCCCTTCTGGGGTGGAACAAAGCCCCCAATGATTCTCCAGGGCGAGCAACACGCCATATTCTTCCGCCGTGGGCAAACATTGCTGAATGGCATCAATACACCATTTGAAACCGTCATTTTCCTTGTATCCCGGAAGTATCGGCTCAATACCACGGTTCTTCATCAATTCGTCAAAAGATTTGATAGTATTCCACCGTCCTGAATTTAATCTTAAACAGGGTATGCCCATCTCCGCCGCCAGCGCAATACATTTTTTTGTATGCCCGATCTCTTTGCGCAAAAATTCTTTATCCGGCGAAACAAAGCTTTGATGAATAGAAAGACAGGTAAATGCGATACCATTGACGAATGCATGCCTTTTCAATTGACGGATATAGGCTTTGTCTTCGCTGTCCATTTGCCGGTGAAGAATATCAATGCCCTCTACTCCAAGTTTGGCGGCTTCATCGATCACTGATTCAATCGGAAATTTCTTTTCCTTGAAATGCCAGTACGAATAGGAAGATACACTCAGTTTAATTCGTGGCTTGTTGATGACCTGTTCATTTGCAAAGGCGGGTAACAATGCAACTGAAGCAGCACTGCCTACAGAGGTCTTCAAAAATGATCTTCTTGAGCTGGTCATATTCTTTTATTTTAAATGGATTAACTTTCTTTTTACTTTTCTGAGCCTTCAACTGATGGAAACCAGAATTCTATTTTTTATCCGTAACCGCATTGACCAGGCGCCTTATCGCTTCCACAACCCGCAGGGAAGGTCGCCCGGCAATAATATTCCACCCGGTGAAAACGGCCACGATATTGTATTCCGGAATAACCATGGGCCATTGGCCGCCGAAGCCCGAACCGGCCCACACATATTTTGAGTTATCATCACCATATTCATAGAGCCACCATTTATATCCGTATTTCACTTTCGTTCCGACAGATATTGCCGGACTCACTGATTCCTTTACCCATGCCCTGGTTACAAGTTGTTTGCCGTTCCAGTTTCCGTCCTTTAAAAACAGGTACCAGATCTTCGCCAGGTCTTCCGCTCTTAAATACAATCCACCTTCGGTATCTGCAAGACCGGTAGGTGTACGCTTCCAGAAATATTGATCAATTCCCAGCGGAGAAAAAAGATATTGCGAAGCATACTCTTCAATATCCTTCCCGGTTGCCTTTCTGAAAATATAAGACAGTAGTTGCGAACCACCGCTGTTATATCGAAAAGACTGTCCTGGTTCAAGGGCCATTGGTTTATTAATAACATATTGTATCCAATCTAAACTACCTTCCATCACGGTGCAGTCATTCCTGGGATCACTATAATGAAACCCCTCATCCCAGTCGAGACCGGAAGTCATGGTAAGCAGGTGGCGGATGGTTATTCTTCTTTTACGATCGTCAATGTTTCTTACCTGGGTAGTATCAAAAAAACTGAGTACCGTTGTTGACAGATCAGGAAACTCTTTGCGGGCTGTAGCCACACCTATGATGACTGAAGTAATTGTTTTGGTAACAGATTGCAAACTGTGCATGTCTCCGCGTCGGTAATACGGATGCCACCAGGGATTGTAATAATTATACTGCCCCCCGGGATCATGCTGGTTTAATCCACTTCGGGTCCTTGCACTGTCGCCATATATCCCATCATAATCATTGGTATACTTTTTCTGGTAGATCAATTTCCCATTGCGGGTGATCAATATTCCGTCTATGTATCCATATTTTCCACTGACAACAGCATCGTCAAATGCCTGCAGCGAGTCGGCATTCATCGCCTGCGATTGGGGAGTCGCAACCGGCCATTCATTTAAAGGCCGGTCCCGTTGAGCTTTTGAACTGAAATGACTAACAAGAAAAAAAGTAATGATCTGGAGACGGAGTAAGGCTCGCATGAAATCAATTTTACTAAAGGTATTGGATTTTGAGAATGAAATGTCATTTCCCTGAGGCATTGGCAATCCTTGCAGACTGGTTATGAATATCACCTGGTCAGGCTTAAGATTATTTCCTGTCATCTTCGGGATCCAACTTTTAATAAACGCATCGTCAACTGTCAATTATAATTCAGCAACCATCAATTCATTTGATTGAACGGGAAAAACAGCGTCCTGGCAGTAAATAATTTTGCGATTTTTAACAGCAGGGTTTTCCGCATATAATTTCTCTGATGTAAGGAATAAAGCTAACTTAAAGATTATTTTAATTCTTTGGTTAATGGAGCAATCTCTCTTCACCCAGGTTTACCTGCCTTTGGCGTTAGGTATTATCATGCTCGGGCTGGGTTTATCGCTAACGACAGAAGATTTTAAAAGAGTATTGAAATATCCACGGGCCATGACCGTAGCCCTTGTTTGCCAAATGGTATTACTCCCCCTGCTCTGTTTTATTCTTGCAAATGTTAGCCGGCTGAGTCCTGCATTAGCGGTAGGAATGATGCTGCTGGCAGCATCACCTGGTGGGGCCACATCCAATTTATACAGCTACCTGGCTAAGGGTGATGTGGCGCTCAATATTTCTCTTACCGCCATCAACAGTGTGTTCTCCCTCTTCATGCTTCCATTAATTGTAAACTTGTCCTTAAACCATTTCATGGACAGCGGGCAATATATACCCATGCAGTTCAAAAAGGTAGCGGAAGTTTTTACCATCGTGCTGATCCCCGTAGCTGTAGGTATGTTAATCAAAAAACTATGGCCTGGCTTTGCCAATAGAGTATCCGGGTCGGTAAAAATAGTCTCCGCATTGTTATTGGTACTGATCATCATCGCACTTGTCATAAAAGAAAAACAGGTGTTGATAGACAATTTCGGCAGCCTGGGCTTGCCGCTGCTTTTTTTTAACCTGGCAAGTATTACAGTAGGATACTTTGTACCCCGTTTATTTAAAATTGAAAAAAGGCAATCCATAGCGATCAGTATGGAGATCGGTATACATAATGGAACCATTGCTATTTTTATTGCCCTAAGTGTACTGCAAAACGCTACCATGTCTGTACCGCCTGCATTTTACAGTATGCTGATGTTTTTCACCGCAGGAATTTTTGGATTTTGGGTGAACAAAAAGCCGGGCTAAGTTTTTGGTAGTATTACAAGTGTTATAAAAATTTCCACCGGATCTTATATTGAGCAGCTTAACCCCTATTTTACCGGACCTGCCATATAGCAGCCTGCACATGGTCATCACTCACATCATATTAATTCCTTAGCTTTGTCTTACATAAATATCCTTCTTTGTGAAATCTATTTTACCAAATTGGTCATACCCAGATAGAAGCCGCAACTATGCTGCTAAACACACAAGCCTTACTGTAGATTTTAAAGTAAACGATAATGGAAAAAGATAAAACTGGTCTTACTGATCTACCCGGCGAGGGCAATATACCTCTGTCAGAATTAGAAAAAACAAAAGTGCAGATCATTGTCGAGATTATCGAGTATGTGCCCAATTCTGTTGTGAGCAAGACCATTATCAAAAAGAGCACGGGAAATATAAGCGTCACCTCTTTTGATACAGGCGAAGAATTAGCGGAGAAAAAATCTCCCTTCGACACCTATATTCAAATAATAGACGGCTCGGCGGAGGTCATCATCAATGGCAAAATATACCTGCTCAAATTGGGTGAAGGCATCGTAATACCGGCCAATGCACCTCATTCTTTCAATGCAAATGAACAGTTCAAGATGATCTCTACAATTATCAAAAGCGGGCATGACGAATAAATCCTTCGTTTTCCCACATCCGGTCTTTACTGGCCTACTGCGGTTAAGAAGACTAAGTTTTTCTGGGAAAATTCATTCGTTATACTTAAGTTCCCGATTATTTTAGAGGACTTTCCTGCCCTGGATAACTCTTAGTATTATGACAATAACTGCAATGACAAGCAACACGTGAATGAAGCCTCCGACATGAAATGCGAAGAATCCAACAAGCCATCCAATTATGAGGATCACCGCAACGATATAAAGCAAGTTTCCCATACAAAATATTTTATGTTTTAAATATTGAAGTTACCGCATACATGGCCTTCTAAGTATGATCGCCATCCGGTTTTATAATGATCAAAATCATGCAAGACTTTAGCGAATGATTGAGTTCACCCGATGCGTTGATTTTTGTTCCCCGGCGGAACCCGCTGCACTGGCAGCTCTGTTCCGCGTGGGTTCATCGTTATTCATTTACTGTCTCCCTGTCAGGAAAAACACACGCATCTGCCAACGATCCTGCCCATCTTCCCGTCTTTAAACGGGTTCTATAAAGGGGGGATGAAAAAATTGTTCTATTGAACGGCCGCGGGACTGATTTTAGAACAAGGGTCGAAACAACGGCACAAATATTGGTTTCTTATCTTTACGAAAAGCACCACCTCCATCTAAGAACGGTTAATGAAACAATAAAGCATGTTCAGAACACACACGATACTAATAACAGCCTTACTCGTCTCCTGGCTTTCGCATAATGCTGGAAGAAAGACATACAATGAAATAAATGCCATGAACACGGATACACCTGCCATGAATACCGCTGTTATCGATGGTCCTTATGTGTTGTACAGGAATGACTCTGTTTTTGTAAAGTATATAGAGAACAGTAATGGAGTTAAATCGGTAAGAACAGATAGCATGCCGGTGGCATCCGGGAGCAATGCTACCCTTTTGGTAAATACTGGTGAGCCCGGAAAAACATTTAGCGTCAGCTTAAAATCAAAACTCAGCAATGAAAAAGCCGAGTACAGCGGCGTGAAGAAAATGCTGGTGATATCTGACATCGAAGGCAATTTTACGGCGCTCCGGAAACTGTTGCAGGCCAATGGGGTGATCGATGAAAATTTCAATTGGACGTTTAGTAAAGGTCACGTCGTTTTTACAGGTGACTTTGTAGATCGCGGTACGATGGTGA
>JANOCH010000011.1:0-5172 GCA_031412015.1 Chitinophagaceae bacterium | reverse complement strand
TATAAAACTGCTATCCTTGATACCCGCTTTCTCTCCATACAAAACATAACCATCCCTGGTATGACAACTATCTTTTAAAAAAGGATTGAAACCACTTCGTTGTTGCCGCATATACCGCAAACAAAAATCAGCCGAGCCTTTATAAACATCATTACCAATTATAAACTCAGGTGATTTAGTATTGCCGGCCTGTAAATAATATCTTCCTGGTTTTTTAAACGCGGAAAAATTCAACCGATAAGTTTGGGTGAATGGTCCGTAAGCACCAAAAGGTTTTCCTGCTTTACCAGCGTAAACGACTTCCTTCCTTTCAGCCTCTACTAATTGCCAACGGCTGATTGCCAATTGTACTTTACCGCACCATACGGCTACTTTCACACCGCCTGGTGTATAACCCAATTGATTGATACGTATCCAGCTTTTTGTTTCCTCTTTTTGGATGAAAGCTATTAACGGAATTAGTAATATGGCAGCCCATTTTTTCATGGCTTCAAGTTACGTTTTTCCTCTTCTTTGGAGAGGGAAGGCTGAGGTCAAATGTCTAACTTAGCAGCCTTTAATAAGCTGTGATATGAAACTGATCTCTTACCTGAAAGATAACCATGAGCAACTTGGCGTTTTAGTTGATGGCTTTGTATATGATATGGATGTATTGCATCCCGACCTGCCTAACAGTATGAATATGTTCCTGACCTATTGGGAAGATGCTTATCCCGTGGCACAAGCCGGTGAACTGATGTTGAGGGAGGGAACAAGAACAAGTAAAAGAAAAATTCCCCTGAGCGACGTAAGCTTGCTGGCTCCCGTTCCCTTTCCTACGTCCTGTCGTGATGGGTATGCGTTTCGCCAGCATGTGGCGGCGGCGCGGAGAAACAGGAAAGTGGATATGATACCGGAGTTCGATCAGTATCCTATTTTTTATTTTACCAACCATCATAGCATTCAGGGTCCGGGACCGATACGCTGTATGCCCGATCATTTTGAAAAACTGGATTTTGAACTGGAAGCCGCCATTGTTATCTGTAAACACGGCAGAAATATTCCCGCTGAACAGGCGGATGAATATATCGGTGGCCTTATGATCATGAATGATATGAGTGCAAGGAGACTACAAATGGAAGAAATGTTATTGAACCTGGGTCCTGCTAAAGGAAAGGATTTTTCCACGGTGATTGGTCCCTGGCTGGTAACGTTAGATGAATTGCATGAGCTGGAAATTCCGGCAAAAGAAAATCATACCGGTAAAGCATGGAACCTGGAAATGAAATGTTCGGTAAATGGAGTACAGGTCAGCCTGGGAAATTTAGGTGATATGGACTGGACCTTTGCCGAGATCATTGAAAGGGCATCTTATGGGGTGGACCTTTTTCCCGGAGATGTGATCGGAAGTGGTACCGTAGGAACGGGTTGTTTTTTAGAATTGAATGGCACTGGCAAACTGAATGATCCCAATTATATAGAACAATGGTTACAAGCTGGCGATACAGTAGAAATGGAAATTGATTTATTAGGGAAATTAAGTAATACAATCGTAGCTGAGGAAACGAGCTGGAGTTTACTGAATCAAAAAAAGAATATATGATCTTCGATCTGAAAGATCTTAAAACCGCCGAAAAACAATATTACCTGCAACACGTCATTGCCCCACGACCGATTTGTTTTGCTTCTACAATAGACAAGGAAGGAAATGTCAATCTGAGCCCTTTCAGCTTCTTCAATTTGTTTTCTTCCAATCCTCCTGTTGTAATTTTTTCACCCGCAAGAAGGGTTAGGGACAATACCACCAAGCATACGTTGCAAAATGTACTGGAGGTGCCTGAAGTTGTGATCAATATTGTGACTTATGATATGGTGCAACAAGTATCGCTGGCAAGTTGTGAATTTCCAAAGGGGGTAAGCGAATTCGGCAAAGCCGGTTTTACAGCTATTCCTGCAACATTGGTTAAACCACCCATGGTAAAAGAAAGCAAAGTAAACCTGGAATGTAAAGTGCTTGAAGTAAAACCACTGGGCACTGAAGGCGGCGCCGGTAATTTAGTGATATGTGAAGTCCTTAAAATGCATATCGATGATTCCCTGCTGGATGCCCCTTCGGCTACCGCTCAGGGCTTACCAAAACTTGATCAGCGAAAAATAAATCATGTAGCAAGACTGGGAGGAGATTGGTATTGCCAGGTCAATGAGCAGAACCTATTTATGGTAGAAAAACCCAATACACAACTTGGAATTGGAGTTGATGCATTGCCAGAAGCTATCAGGAATAGCCATATACTTACCGGTAATGATCTTGGTCAGTTAGCCAACGTGCAGGAACTACCATTTATTGATCCCGCTTTCGATGATGATCACCTTAAACAGATCATTCAGTATTATAATCTCAACCCGGAGGAGATGGAAAGAGAGCTGCATTTGTATGCGAAGAAAATGTTAGCAGACGGAGGAGTAAAAGAAGCCTGGCAGGTCCTCCTGGCAAGCACCTGAAACTATTTTAGGCCGGTTAAAATTTGCGAAATATAATCATCGGCGTTTCTTTCAACAATGCCGTAAGTATGCTTTTTCTTTCCAACGATATCAGGACCAAAGCCAAGTCCGAAGCGTCCTTTTACTTTTCTTGTTGTAAAAGGTTTACAGCTCTTCACCATCGACTGCCTCAATATTTTATTCCTTTCATAAAGTACATAATCATTGGTTGCGCAGATATCAAAGGAGGTGATTGTTCTTATTTTTCCATCCTCCATATCCCGCTCTTCGCTGCTCCCTGTTTCGTCAAAGTGTGCATCCAGCGATACAATCAGGATGCATTTGTCGGCATTCCTTTCCTTCATTAAAGAAAAAACAAGGCTGTCAATGTCATCTGATTTGACTAAAATGCCAGGTTCAATCAATGTTTTGTATCCCGTTCGGTTAAGGATTGACCGGGCGAGGTAATTCGTAAGACTATCGGTTAGGACACGAAACAAATCTTTTTTACTATCCCTGGCTTTTATTGACATCGCGTCAAACGAATTGACGACAAGTATGTTGACCGGCAAGCTATCTGAAAGCTGGCTTGCGCCGGAATTGTTATCGCTGGGCATGTTACTCCGGAAACCAGCCATTAACATAACAGGAAAAAGTAAAACAAGGAACGCTTTCATTTAGTTTTTTTTTTAACAGAGAATAGTTACTTTAATCCCAGTCTCTCCATAAGGCCTTCTTTTTTGGATTTTGAAACGGGTAGCTGTTCACCAGCCTGGAGTTTAACATATCCCCCGTCTGACCTGACAAAATGAGTGATAAAGCCAAGGTTGACGACTGTTGAATGATGTATCCGTTGAAAAATATCTGCGGGCAACAATTCTTCAATATCACCAAGTGTTTTTGATACCAGGATATATTTCCTGTTGTCCAAAAAAACTTTGGTATAAGCTCCCTCTGCGTGGCAATAGATGATATGGCTTACCTCTACGAATTCATACCCTTCTTTGTAGGGAAGAGCTATTTTTTGTTGGGCTGATGATATCTTGATATTGCGCAGCAAATTCTCAATATGGAGATTACCGGGCTCCTGCAATTTTTGTTCAACTTTTTTTATGGCATCTTTCAGATCATGGGCATCAATAGGTTTTAACAGGTAATCTACGGCGCTGATACGAAAGGCTTTGGCGGCAAACTCATCGTGGGCAGTAGTAAAGATGATGGAAAAATTAACATCACCCAATACTTCCAGCATTTCAAAACCATTCATCCATGGCATTTCGACGTCAAGGAAAACAAGTGCAGGGCTATTTTTTTTAATTGACATAATTCCTTCCTTTGCTGAATAACAACTATCAAGGACCTCCACAGAAGGGCAGTGTTTCTGCAGGTCGTTCAACAATGCTTTTACACAATGCTGTTCATCGTCTATGATTATAGAACGTATCATATTTCCTCTTTTATGGTGATAATAACTTTTGTTCCTGCGGCTTTTCCGTTCACATCTTTTTTATCAACCGTTTCAAGACTGGCTTTTCGTTGCTGTAATAAATTGTCCAGCTTCAACCTCGACTGGGTCAGGTTTACTCCTTTTGACTGGTGTGTGGCCAACCCACTGCCTGCTTTATTTTGTTCAGAAGCTTCCCTGCCAATTCCATCATCTTCAATGACCACGCAAACATCATCATGGTTTTTTAAAACAGACAGCAGTACATGGCCCCTTCCGCTGGGTACGATCCCATGCCAGATTGCATTTTCTATAAACGGCTGAATGATCAGCGCGGGAACCTGTATGGATTTAAGATCAATATTTTCATCTACCTTAACCGAATAGGAAAACTTGTCATCAAAGCGCATAGCTTCCAGTTGCAGGTAAAACTTACAGGTTTCAATTTCGTCGTAGAGGCTGATCTCCTTTTTATCAGCATTATTAAAAAGCGTCCTGATCAGTTTGGAGAATGTTGTGAGATAGGAAACACCCTTTTCGTTTTGATTTTCCTGCATCAGTGTTTTAATGGAGTTGAGGCAATTAAAAACAAAATGAGGATTCATCTGTGCCCTCAGTGCTTTTGCTTCCAGTTCCAGCAATTCCTTTTCGTAACGGGCTTTAAGTCGCTCCGTTTTTCTTACGGCCCTGACACGAAGTTTTACAATGATATAAAAGAGTAGCAAAAGAAAAGCAATGATAGATATCCAGAACCACCAGGTGGCCCAATATGGGGGAGATATAATTATTTCCATACTGGTCTCATGAGGACTCCAGTCGCCGTCGTCAACTTTTACCCTGGCCCGAAAAATATATTTGCCTGGTTTTATGTCGGGCAACGTTACAATGTTGGAGCTGTCATTGTCAGGACGGTACACTGGCATTTCCACCCATGTCCTCAGGTCGCCCTCCAGTGTCCAGGCGTATTGCGTTTTCCTGTTCTCGGAAAATGAATTGGAGGTAAGATAAATGATGATCGAATTCTGATCGTAGCGGAGTTTTAATTTTTTTAGCAGGGTCGGATTGGTGAGATAATTGGCGATCTCATTTTTGTTAAGATCCGATACCCCGAAAATGATAGGTGTATAATTTATTTTAGAACTGTCAAAGCCCCATTCCGGGTTGTCGGCCAAATGAGCCGTATATAATAATCTTCCCTTGATCAGGTAGATAATGCCCGTACTGTCGAGACTGATATCAGTGGTGCTGTATTTGGAAGCATTAAATGC
>JANOCH010000010.1:0-7268 GCA_031412015.1 Chitinophagaceae bacterium | reverse complement strand
TGCAGAGCTTGCAGAACAGGTTAAGTATCCAATCCTGGGAGCATCCTGCCTGGCATTGATCTTTATCTTTTATTTTATAGTACGAAAGAAAAAGGATAATGAGAACAGCCCGTTCATTATGTCCTTTATCATTATTGTTTTGACATGGATCACGATGGGATTTTATTTACCCGCGGTGATTAACCTGCTGTTGTTTTTTTTCCAGGATATTACACGTCGAAAATTAGCAATAGTAATTGCTGTTGAGAAGGTCACCTACCCCGTCTTTTAAGATAACGTTACTTTATTCATTCCATAGTATGGTTCGTTTTGGAAAGGAGGGGTAAGTGATCTTCTCCACAGCAACTAATACTTCTAATTTTCGTCGTGTAATATCCTGGAAAAAAAATAAAACGAGGTTAATGGCCGCTGGCAAATAAAAGCCGATCATGATCCAAGTCAAAACAATAATGATAAAAGATATAATGAATTGACGATTTTCATTTTCCTTTCTCCGTCGCACTATAAAATAAAAAATAAAGATCAATGACAGGGACGAAGCTCACAGGAGTGGATACTTAACCTGTTCTGCAAGGTCTGCAATTCCAAGGTAGAGAAATACAATAAGGTTCAATGCAATGATCAGCCAACTTATGGTTGAATAAATCTTTGCTTTTTTATTTTGTAAAACGATCTCATATCTCTTCATAGCTGACCAGCGGTGAAAGTCCAAGGCGGCTTGTTTGAAAAACTAACTATTACTTGCCAACAATAAATTGCACAACTTAAATAAAACCCTGGCGCCTACATTGGAGTTCCAGTCAGACTCGCTTATCCCTACTTCGCATAGATCAAAACCGATGATCTTTCTTCCGCTTTCGATCACCTTACGGAAAATATAGAAAACCTCTTCCGCTTCAAAACCACCGGGAACAGGCGTACCTGTATGTGGACAAAGCTTTCGGTCCAGCCCATCGATATCGAAACTGATATAAACCTGTTGGGGTAATTTGCTGACGATCTCTTCCGCGATATTTTTCCAGCTATCACCTTCAAACTGGCGTGTCTTTATTTCTTTGTCGAAATAGGTAATGACCCTGTAGTCGCTGTTCTTGATATATTCCCACTCATCTCCTCCATAATCACGTACACCTACCTGTATCAGTTTACTTATCTGTGGAATTTCATTGAGTGCATTGTACATGACGCTGGCATGAGAATAATTAAATGTCTCATACGCTTCCCGCAGGTCGCAATGCGCATCTATCTGTAAAACGCCAAAATCGCCGCTCTTTTCGCCGATAGCTTTCATAAAACCAAAGGATACACTATGATCACCTCCTAATACACCTACCAGTTTACCTTTTTCCAAAAGCACTTTGGTTTGGTCATAGACCCATGTATTCAAAAAAATACCGCCTTCGTTCACATCTCTCAATGTTTTACTCATGAACTGGTTGGCACTTACTTCATCACCTTTGGAAATATAGTCGATGTATAACTCGGCTTCTTTGCGCAGGTAATCGCTTTTCATCAACAGCTTTCTGTCGATGGTTCGCATATAATAACCTTGTTTCCATCCTTCGGGAACTTCGGGGTCAAACAGGTCTATCTGCAGGCTGGCTTTGAAGATGGCTTCGGGGGCACGGGCTGTTCCGGATCCATAACTCACCGTCACTTCCCAGGGAACGGGAACGATAATCAGTCTTGCCGTGTCTTCGGAAGTCGGCAGGCCAAAAATGTTGTTGTTGGGATTACTGACTATGTTAGGGTCAAAGGTCGAAAGGTCTACCATCTTATAACTTTAAAAAGCTGTGCAAATTAGTAAATTCCAAATCAATCAAACTGTAAATTCCAGTTTAATATACGCTTGAAGACGGCAAACAGGATTGTTCTTTACAGACTACACGGCGGGCTCTTGCTGACTAAGGCAATGAAAACTTCCCAAACCCCAGATGATTTCCGTGGAGTCAATACCCACCACTTTTCGATCCGGAAAGCACTCCTCAATAATCAGTAATGCTTTTTCGTCTTTGTCGCAGCGGAAGGTTGGTACGATTACCGACTTATTAGCAATATAGAAATTGGCGTAGGACGCTGGCAGACGCTGACCATCCCAGATGACCGGATCTGGCATCGGCAACTCTACGATGTTTAATTGCCTGTCATTAAACAACCGCATGCTTTGCAATTGCTTCAGGTTATTCTGTAGTAAACTAAAATTTTCATCATCTTTGTTTTCTTCTATGACAGTCAATACAGTACCTGCATTAACGAATCGAACAGTATCGTCAATATGCCCGTCAGTATCGTCGCCGATAATACCCTCATTCACCCAAAGGATCTGATCAACGCCGTAATAGTTGGTCAAATATTCTTCGATCTGCTGTTGGTTTAAATGCGGGTTCCTGTTGGGGTTTAGCAGGCAGGCGGTGGAGGTAATGAGCGAGCCGGCTCCATTAAATTCCACCGCACCTCCTTCCATTACTATTCCTGGATTGAAGACAGGTGTATTGAATTCTTTACCGATGAGTGTTGGGATGACATCGTCCAGATCATATGGGGGATATTTGTTTCCCCAGGCATTGTATCCCCAGTCGACAATCACTTTTTTATGTTCAGCCTTTGGGTTTACTAAAAAGGCCGGACCATGATCCCTGCACCAGGCATCGTTCGTGGGATGGAGAAAAAATTCAACCTTGCTGAGATCTACCCCCGCATTTTCTAAATGCATGATAGCGAACTGCTGCATCATTTTGTTGGCGACATTGATTCGAACGAGTTCGCCCTTAGTAAGTTCTTTTATGAACTGCACATAGTAGGGGAAGATGGAATCGATCTTTCCCGGCCACGACGCTTCTTTATGCGGCCAGCTCAGCCAGGTGGCGACATGCTGGTCGAATTCAGCGGGAAAGTGATAGCCGAGTTCTTTAGGTGAAAGGTCCGAAAGACCGGAAGACGGTAAGTCGGAAAGACGAGTACTCCTGGTTAAATTGGTGTCCATTTAGTGAATTGTATTATAAAGCGAATTTAACTGTGAATTCGAATAATAGTTAGCGTAATTTTTTTCGTAAAATATTGATCATTAATAATATTTCTTCCCTTACTTTATATAGTTGATCAAACACTTTTTTGGCCAAGAAAGACATCCGACCGCTTCAATATTTGATCGAAGTGCAATAACAAAGAATCGATCAAATAACCATATGACCTCTAAATAAGAAGTTCGAGAAACTATCTGTTGCCATGAATGTTTTTTCATCTTTTATACTCGTCTTCTGACTTTCCGACCTCCGTCTTTTGGACTAAATATTATGCATCCTCATCAATATACCGCTTAGTTATTTGCTGGTAGCTATCTATACGGCGATCACGCAGAAATGGCCAATGTGTTCTGTACCGATCTGTCTTGTCCAAATCCAGTTCTTCCACATGAACTTCTTCGTTTTCGTGAGATGCTTTATAAATAATGCTTCCAAATGGATTGCTGACAAAAGAGCCACCCCAGAATTTCATTGCGCCATTTTGCTCAAAGCCTACCCGGTTTACGCTAACCACATGAAGGCCGTTGGCGACCGAATGACTTCTTTGGATGGTTTGCCAGGCATTGTATTGTTCCGTATTGGTCGCTTCATCCTGCGACGTGGCCCAACCGATCGCTGTTGGATAAAATAAGATTTCTGCTCCCATCAGTGCGGTGATCCGGGAAGCTTCGGGGTACCACTGATCCCAACAGATCAGCACGCCGATCTTCGCAAACTTTGTAGCAAAAACTTTATAACCCAGGTCGCCCGGTGTGAAGTAAAATTTTTCATAGTAGGCGGGGTCATCGGGAATATGCATCTTTCGATATTTTCCAAGATAGACTCCATCGGCATCCAATATCGCGGTGGTATTATGATAAAGCCCCTGTGCCCGCTTTTCAAATAATGACGCGATAATTACCACGCCAAGGTCTTTAGCCACCTTACTCAATGAGTCCGTGGAAGGCCCGGGGATCGGCTCCGCTAATTTGAAATTATCATAGTCCTCCACATCGCAGAAATAAAGGGAAGTAAACAGCTCTTGCAAACAAACGATCTGGGCGCCGTTTGCCGCCGCCTCTTTTACTTTATCAATAGCTTTTAGCAAATTGGCCTGCTTATCGCCGGAGCAACTCATTTGCACTAAACCAACCTTAACTTTTGACATGCATTCTTATTTGAGTTGCAAAAATAAGCCTTCAACCTGAAGTAGGGGATATTGAGTTATAATGATATTCTGAAAGAGCGACCACTATTGGAAGAAACAAAATTGCCCGCTTCCCGCGGGCCAAAAAAAACGCCTCAAAAAGAGGCGTAGGTAACGATATCGAAAATTAAAAACGGTCTTAGGAATGTGCAACACTTAGTTGCTGCGGACGTTGGCCCATTGCTTTGAGAAAAGCGACATGTGATGCAATAGCTGTACGTACTCGCTTATACTCTATATACTGAATATCGTATTCCTCGCAAGCTTTCTTAATGATCTTGCTGATGGCAGGATAATGTACATGAGATATCTTAGGAAATAAATGGTGTTCTACCTGGAAATTCAAACCACCGACTAACCAGCTTACCAATTTATTCTTAGTCGCAAAATTGGCGGTCGTTTTGATTTGGTGTATCGCCCATTCGTCTTCCATTTTGTTTGTTGCTTCATCCGGCAAAGGAAAATGAGTATGCTCAACGGTATGCGCCAGCTGAAATACAATGCTCAATACAAACCCGGCTACAACACCCATGGTTAAAAATCCAACCAGCCAGGGAAGAAAGCCAACAAAGTAAATAGGAAGCGCTACAAAAATAACCGCATGAGCGAATTTGTAAAACCAGAACGAGAAATGCTCTGATAGCGTCATTTTCCGAAGCGGGGTTGAACCGATCCTGCCGGAAAAATATTTTTTATAATCGGTGACGAAAACCCAATAGATGTATAAAAGAGAATAAGCGGCCCAGAAATAGAAATGCTGAAACTTATGTATTTTATAATATTGTTGCGTATCACAAAGACGTAATAAAGGACGGGCTTCTATATCATCATCCACACCATGAATATTGGTATAAGTGTGGTGAATAACGTTGTGTTTTGTCTTCCACATATATTGGCTGGCTCCCAAAAAATTAGCGGCATTAGACGCCATATTGTTGATCCATTTGTAAGGACTGAAACTTCCATGAGCACCGTCGTGCATTACGTTGAATCCAATGGCGGCCGTCAGGCAACCCAAAAGAATCGACTCAGTAATGGCTAACCAAACGGGAGGTGTAAAAAAAACAAGATGTATATAAACGGCTATAAAGCTTACTACAAACAAAACCGCTTTGAAATATAGTTTGAAATTTCCGGTAGTCGGTTTTCCGGCTGTCGCAAAGTATTCGTTGATGCGTCTTTTTAATTCGCCATGAAACGGTAAAGGAGTTTTTGGAAATTTTGGACTTGACATGAATGAAGTTGAATTTTTGATGCGGTGCAAAGGTAGCTTAAGATATCAATAAAACGCTGACAAAAGTCATGTAGTACACACCGGGGGATAAAAAATGACATTTATGCTACAAACCAGCGAATGGGCTCACCCTTATCACATTAGGTCTCAATTTGTATCAAAGCATCCAGGTTAGTAATGCCAATTTTCTTTTCTGTTAAAAACCCTTCGGCATATTTAACACCGATCCGCTTGCCCAGCATACGGGCCCGCGCTATGACACTTTCAAGGAAATCAGGTGTGGAAATATAGGTTTGGGGGCCATTTTCCTCACCTCCAGAATTAAACTGGGTTGCGTAAGCCTGGATGGATTTCATCCTTTGTTCAAACACGTCGCTGATATCGATCAATATATCAGGCTCATGATACCAGTCCTGTATGTATTGCAAAACATATTTTGGCCGCCATTTTCGCTGATCATTTCCTTTTTCGTCGGTCGTCTCTATTTTGGCGAGACCAGACAGAAAAGAGGCGTCACTTATCAGGTGACCGGCACGACCATGGTCGGGATGGCGGTCATTTAATACATTCCCGATGATTATTTCAGGCTGATATTTGCGGATAGACTGGATAAGCTTCAACTGGTGTTCCTCGTCATTTTTAAAAAAGCCATCCCGCATTTTAAGGTTTTCGCGGACGGAAGCGCCAATAAGCATAGCGGCATTACCGGCTTCCTCGTACCTGGTTTCAACCGTTCCCCTTGTCCCCAGTTCACCCTGGGTGAGATCAAGGATACCAATTTTTTTCCCCCGCTTTATTTCATTGATCAATGTGCCGGAGCAACCGAGTTCTACATCATCCGGGTGAACGCCGATGGCAAGGATGTCTACTTTCATGCCCCCATCCCCTAAAGGGGGGCTTTGAAGAGTCTGAATATTACGATCGCTCATAAATTTGAAAAATAGTTAAGCGTAGAATCTTACAAATTTATTCTTTTGAGGTATTATGGAAATAAAACATTTTGTAAGAGTAAAGCTTCTGTACACCCCTTTAGGGGATGGGGGCATGATTGGCTGTCTATTTCCTATAGGGATTTCCATACCAGGCGCCATCAATTTCATTGGCAAAATTTTCGATCTGCCGGTCTGTTTTATCCGAAATATCCCATTGCTGTTTTAAACTGCTGCCAAAGAAAAAAGCGACGGTCTGATAAAGCCTTGCATTCATTCCGCCTTTGTACTCTTTGATAATTTCATAACAGTTATTACCCGTTTGACGGTTGATCAATTTCATCAATATTTTTCCCTGGTAAACAGAGAGATTGGAGAGGGGATCAGAAAATGCTTTTCTCAATTCTTTTTCTCTTGATTTGATATATTCTTTCCTGGCCTTTTTTGAAGTGACGTTGGCCAACTTTGCATTGATATCATTAATGGTGACGCCGGCTACTCTTGCATACGGATAGGTGACATATACTGCATTCCGCAACCTTGTCCACTCAGCAATAAATTTTTCCAATTTTTTGGGAGGCAGTTTAGAAACCCAGACCATCGACTCCTCTTTATAAGATTGCATCTCCCTGTTGTACCAGATGGCACCGACTAATATGGTATCGTTCGGCCCCCAATTTTTGGAACGCTCCTCATAAGACGGCATCGGAGGAATGGTATCTTTATTGGCGACAACAGGAAGGATCTGAGCCATCACCTGATTGCCTTTAAAAAGCAGCACCATTGTTACAGTAGAAAATAATTTATATGTGACAGAACGGATCATTTACCAGTACATAAACATACAAAAAATTGCAAATTAAACAGGTCAAATTCAAGACAGTAAATATACCCGG
>JANOCH010000009.1:0-9190 GCA_031412015.1 Chitinophagaceae bacterium | reverse complement strand
AATTCAACCGTGTCAAAGCAGGAAGAGGATGAAACGATTTTAGGAAGGGCCGAATATGTGATGAATGAATGGAAAGGATTGGTGACGGGAAATGTATTGTATGAAGTGGGAGCAGGGCAGGAGCAGAAGCGGGACCAGACTTATATTGAAGTTCCGGCGGGTACCGGGCAATATGCCTGGATAGACTATAATACTGATGGAGTGCAGCAATTAAATGAGTTTGAGCTGGCGGCTTTTCCTGACCAGGCTAAATTCATCCGTATATTGACGCCTACTAATGAATTTATAAAAGCAAACTATATCACATTCAATTATAGCCTGACAATTAATCCAAGAGCGGTTTTGAATAAAGCTGACCTGACAGGGATGAAGAGATTTATTTCTAAACTGAATTTTATCACGTCTCTCCAAACCAGCAAGAAATCAATAGCCAAAGGAAGTTTTGAATTTGATCCGTTCAAATACAGCGTAAATGATACTGACCTGGTGACGTTGAGTACCGTATTCCTGAACACTATTTCATTTAATCGCTTTAACAGTACCTGGGGTATTGATCTGAGCAACCTGCGTAACAACGGCAAATCATTACTGACCTATGGTTATGAAAGCAGGTCGATAAAGGACTGGACCGCAAAATTCCGGTGGAATTTTAACCGTTCAATAGCCTTATTGATAAATGGAAGAAAAGGAAAAAACACTTTGTTTACGCCCAGTGCGCAATTTGATAACCGCAACTATGATCTTGATATCTCCAGCGTTGAACCTATGATGACCTTTATCCGTGGTACGTCGCTAAGGGTTGCTACCAGCTATAAATACGAGAACAAAAAGAACGTTCCGGTCTATGGCGGAGAAAAAGCGAACTCTCATTCTATCAACCTGGAATCAAAATACAATGTGTTGCAGAATAGCTCTATCACCGGGAAATTCACGTATAATAATATTGATTACAAATCCAAAACGGGCAATGCTACTACTACGGTGAGCTATATCATGCTGGATGGATTATTGCCCGGCAAAAACTATCTCTGGTCGGTAATACTAACCAAGAGGCTACTCAATAACCTTGAATTGAATTTTCAATATGATGGCCGCAAACCGGCAACGACAAAAACGGTGCATATTGGCAGGGCTAGTTTGACCGCGTTGTTCTAAGAGTATCAGTTTTTTAAAAAACTGTAAACATTAGTCCGGTATTGAAAGTCAAGTGAAAATTCAACCTAAGTTTCCCTTTAGGGGACAGGGGTTACACATTAAACCTGAAATGCATCACATCACCATCTTTCACCACGTATTCTTTTCCTTCAATGCGCAAACGTCCTGCATCACGGGCGGCGGCTTCTGAACCATACTTTACAAAATCATCATAGCTGATCACTTCCGCTTTGATAAATCCTTTTTCAAAATCCGTATGAATGACACTCGCAGCTTGTGGCGCCTTCCATCCTTCGTGAATAGTCCAGGCTCTTACTTCCTGAACGCCGGCAGTGAAGTAGGTAAAAAGATTTAATAATTTATAAGCCGAATGGATCAACCGGTCAAGAGCCGGCTCCATCATTTTATATTCTTCCATGAACAACTGGCGGTCTTCGAGGTTCTCCATTTCAGCGATCTGCGCTTCAATGTTATTGTTCATGATGATCACCTGCGCCTTTTCATTTTTCACTGCTTCTTTCAGTGCTTCTGAATATTTGTTGCCGGTATGCATCGAAGGTTCATCAACATTGGCAACATATAAAACCGGTTTATCGGTCAACAGGAACAGGTCAGCAATGGCTACTTTATCGTCTTTGGATAGATCCAGTTCCCGTATGCTTTTACCTTTTTCCAACTGTTCTTTACAACGGATCAGCACTTCTAACTCGCCTTTTAGCTTTACGTCTAATTTCGCGGCTTTTTCCGTTTTTGGAATTTTTCGTTCCACACTATCAAGGTCTTTCAACTGGAGTTCGGTATCAATAATTTCTTTATCACTTACCGGGTTGATAGCACCTTCATCACGCAAAATATTTTCATCCTCAAAACAGCGTATCACATGAATGATGGCATCCACCTCGCGGATATTACCGAGAAATTTATTGCCAAGGCCTTCACCTTTGCTGGCGCCACGCACGAGCCCGGCGATATCAACTATTTCGATCTGGGTGGGAACGATGCGATCAGGTATTACCAACTCCGCTAGCTTATTCAATCTTGGATCCGGTACATCTACCAGCCCTACATTTGGATCAATGGTACAAAAGCGATAATTGCTTGCCTGGGCCTTCGCACTGTTACTGACCGCATTGAACAAAGTCGATTTACCCACATTTGGCAATCCTACTATACCTGCTTGTAAAGCCATGACGAAAAGTTTTCAGTTTTAAAGTTTTTCAGTTGACAGCGTGCTAAATGACCGTTGCCAATTGCTTATTGTTTTCGGGGCGCAAAGATAGGGTTTTGAGGCTTGATGGCCGTTTGAAATCTATCCTTTACCTTCAACCCGAATTCAAAAACTTACAAGTACTATGGTTCTAAGCAGAATATGGTCGGCTTTTATCATTATTGCTGTGTTGGTGGCCAGTTTCCGGATGTTGGGAGGTGATGAAAAGATATTCACCCGGATGGTGGTGGGCAAATCCTCTGATAAGTATGACAGCGTTTATTATGTTGCTTTAGGATCTCCGCTTAACCAAAATCTTTCGCCTAAGTATGCTGAATTTTTAAGAGAGTATGGCTATACAAAAAGGGATTCTGCTCACCAGGCAACCGTACTGCTAACCGATAACCTGGCCCATGATTCCATTGCCATTAGTAAGGCATCAAATCCTTCTCTTAAGGTTTATACTTATGTATCTGTTCAGAAAAAATTGCAAAGAAAAGTTGATGGCATTATTGAAACGGCGAAGAATGCTGTCATTGATATCATTATTCCCTTGATCGGTATCATGGCGCTCTTTATGGGTTTCCTGAATATCGCGGAAAGAGCAGGAGGTGTAAGATTACTGTCAAAAATAATATGGCCATTTTTTTCGAGGATATTTCCTGAACTGCCAAAGAACCATCCGGCGATGGGGCATATGATGATGAATTTTTCGGCGAACTTATTAAACCTCGATAATGCGGCTACGCCTTTTGGTTTGAAAGCTATGGAAAGCCTGCAGGAATTAAATTCAAACAAGGCGGTAGCGTCTAATTCGCAGATCATGTTCCTCGCCCTTCATGCATCGGGACTTACATTGATACCTGTTACTATCATCGCGTATCGCAGTGGACTCGGGGCTCAAAACCCCACAGACATTTTTATCCCCTGCATGATCGCCACGTTTGCCGCTACGATAGCGGCTATGTTTATTGTTTCATTTAAACAAAAGATCAATGTCTTTCAACCCGTGATCCTTGCCTGGGTAGGCGGCCTTTCTGCATTGATCGCTTTGCTGGTTTGGTACGTGATGGGACTTGACCCGGTAAAAGCTCAATCCTTTTCAAGCGTTTTAAGCAATGGGATCATCCTTGCCATTTTTTTCCTGATCGTATTGGGGGGACTATACAAAAAAATTGATGTTTTTGATGCCTTTGTCGATGGTGCAAAAGGAGGATTTGAAACAGCGGTTCGTATCATACCTTATATCGTTGGCATGCTGATCGCCATTAGTATGTTGCGAACCAGCGGAACCTTTGATGTGGTCATTAACGGTATGAAAACATTGTTTGCCGCATTGGGAACCGATACCCGTTTTGTAGATGGCTTACCAACCGCTTTGATCAAACCACTTAGCGGCAGCGGCGCCCGGGGTATGATGCTCGACACCATGAAGACATTTGGCGCTGATTCTTTTGCCGGAAGAATGGCGAGCATTTTACAGGGGTCTTCTGATACTACCTTTTATGTGGTGGCCGTTTATTTTGGTTCAGTAAATATCAAAAACACAAGGTATTCCATCGGCGCCATGCTATTGGCCGACCTTGTTGGAATTATTACGGCTATCGGTTTATGCTATTTGTTTTTTGGCTAGACCAATTGATTAATAAATCACCTCAACCATTACTTTTAAACCAATAAATTGATGAACAGGAATTTGTCCGTTGTTTTTATTTCGTTTTTTATTGGCGCTAATTCCTTTGGCCAGTTAGTAAATAAGATAACCGATCCGGTCGAATGGATAAATCCACTAATGGGTACGGATTCTAAACCCGATCTGTCAAATGGAAATACCTATCCAACTATTGCGCTTCCCTGGGGCATGAATTTCTGGACGCCGCAAACAGGTAGAATGGGAGATGGTTGGGCTTATACTTATAAAGCAGATAAGATAAACGGTTTCAAGCAAACACACCAGCCTTCGCCGTGGATGAATGATCATGGGCAATTTGCTGTTATGCCTGTCACGGGTTCTTTAAAATTTAAACAGTCGGACAGAGCAAGCTGGTTTTCTCACAAAGCGGAAATAGCAAAGCCTTATTATTATAGTGTGTACCTGGCGGATCATGATGTGACAACAGAAATAGCACCGACAGAAAGAGCGGCACAGTTTCGATTTACCTTTCCGAAATCAGATAGTTCTTTTTTAGTAGTCGATGCTTTTGATAAAGGTTCGTATATAAAGATCATCCCGGCTGAAAAAAAGATCATTGGTTATTCGACAAAGAACAGTGGGGGGGTGACAGAGAACTTTAAAAACTATTTCGTTATCTATTTTGATAAACCTTTCACTGTTGCTCATGCCTGGCATGGTAACATGCTGGCAACAGATACCTTAGAATACCAGGCCGATCATACAGGAGCCATCGTTCAATTCAAGACTTCAAGATTGGAAAAGATAAATATGACGGTAGCCTCATCTTTTATCAGTTTTGAACAAGCCGATATCAATTTAAAAGGGGAGATTGGTGGCAACAGTTTTGATAAAACAATGAGCAAGGGAAAAACCAGTTGGAACAATGTATTGGGCAAAATAATGGTAGAAGGAGGATCCATTGACCAGGTTCGCACTTTTTATTCCTGCCTGTACCGGGCGGTATTCTTCCCGCAAAAGATGTATGAGATAGATGCAACCGGGAAGCCCATACACTATAGCCCTTACAATGGAAAAACATTACCGGGATATTTGTTTTCCGGTACCGGCTTCTGGGATACTTTTCGTGCATTATATCCATTCTTAAATTTAGTATATCCCGACATCAACAGGGAAATGCAGGAAGGTTTGGTGAATGCCTATAGAGAAGGTGGTTTTCTCCCGGAATGGTCAAGCCCCGGCTACAGGAATGTCATGATCGGGAATAATTCCGCATCGGTAGTAGCGGATGCTTATATTAAAGGATTGCGGGGTTATGATATCAATACTTTGTATGAAGCATTATTGAAAGATGCCAATACCGAAGGGCCGCTGGATGCCGTAGCGAGAAGGGGCGTTAGTTATTACAATAGCCTGGGTTATTTGCCTTACGATGTTAAGATCAATGAAAATGCGGCAAGAACATTAGAATATGCGTATGACGATTTCACCATCGCCAAATTAGGCGAAGCATTAAAACGTCCGAAGAAAGAAGTTGAACTTTATTTGAAACGTTCACAGAACTATCGCAACCTTTTTGATCCGGAAACCAAATTGATGCGCGGCAAGAATAAAGACGGAAGTTTTCAAAAGCCATTCAATCCCTTTAAATGGGGCGATGCTTTTACAGAAGGTAACAGCTGGCACTATAGCTGGAGTGTATTCCATGACATTGAAGGACTCAAACAATTGATGGGAGGTAACGACCAGTTTGTCCGCATGCTGGATTCTGTATTTATCATGCCGCCGGTATTTGATGAGAGTTACTATGGTGGAGTGATCCATGAGATACGTGAAATGCAGATCATGAATATGGGACAATATGCACACGGTAATCAGCCGATACAGCACATGATCTACCTGTATAATTATGCCGGTCAGCCATGGAAAACACAATACTGGATACGCAGAACGATGGATCAATTGTATAAACCGACACCAGATGGTTATTGTGGGGATGAGGACAATGGACAAACTTCCGCCTGGTATATTTTTTCAGCGATGGGCTTTTATCCGGTATGCCCGGCTACGAATCAATATGTGTTGGGCACGCCTTTGTTTAAAAAGATGACGCTTAGTTTGGCCAACGGAAAGAAACTCGTGATCAATGCTCCGGGTAATAGCGAGGACAATAAATATGTTCAGTCACTAGCGCTAAATGGTAAGCTGGTTGCCAATAATTGGATCAGTCATACAGAACTGGTGAAGGGCGGAAGTTTGAATTGGACGATGGGCAGTCAGCCTAATAAGAAGAGAGGCACCACGTCCGCAGCTTTTCCTTATTCCTTTTCCAATGAGTATCCAAAATTGGCTGGCAAGCCTTAAACAAGTAAGTGATGAAAGTTTGGCTGAGGCATAACCAATAGCCAAGGCATTCCAAATAGAAAGGTCCTGCAATTTGCAGGACCTCATGTTTATAATAGATATATTGAATGATTAGAAAGTGAACCTGGCGGAAAAACCAATCGCTGCCGGTTCAAAATTAATATCGCTTACCAGGTTAAGCTCTGGTTTCCAGTCAAGCGATATGTTCAAAGGCAGGTTAGCGAATTTATAATCCAGTCCCACAACACCCTGTGCACCAAAATTTACGTCAGTCTCATTCCTGTTCTTATTAGGGTTAAAGGTTTTAACAAATCCGACATAACCGCCGCCACCATAAAACCATTGAAGACCTTCGGAGCTGAATGGTTTATGTATTTCATACAATGCGCCTAATGACAAAGGGTCTCCAAACGAAAACAACGCCTCGATGGCCGATCTTTCATTCAAAAAATGTTTCAGGGTAATTGAATTATTAACCATTGCCTGGGCGCTGCTAAGTCTTACACCAATTCCTGTTTTGTAAGCCTGGGCCGATACGGTATTAGTAAAAGCAAGGATGGCAACAATCAGCGAAATGGAGATGATTTTTTTCATGGTGATTTATTTTATTGTTAGTTAACGAAAAATAATGCCAGTTAAGTTTAAAAGAAATGCAAAAGTTGTCTTATATATGGCAATAAGACAATTCACGAAGATGTTTCCCCTATCTCCGGATGGCTTATTTTCGCTTTTAACCAATAAAGGATACGGTGAAAATAACCAGGCTGCTAAGGGAATTTTTAGATAGTGAGAAAGTCGGTGGTGTCATACTGCTTGCGTGCACTATTATTTCATTGATAATTGCCAATAGTACAGCCGGTCAAAACTATATTGACTTCTGGCATAGCAAGGCTGATCTTTCAGTCGGATCAGTTGATCTTAATTATTCGATAGAGCATTGGGTCAATGATGGTTTGATGGCGATCTTTTTCCTGTTGGTTGGACTTGAGATCGAACGTGAATTATATATAGGAGAATTGAAAGATCTAAAAGTAGCGGCTTTGCCAATAGCCGCCGCTATTGGCGGTATGCTGGTTCCTGCCGCTATTCATTTTCTTTTCAACCAGGGTACAGCCACGCAATCCGGATTCGGAATACCCATGGCCCCCGACATCGCTTTTGCATTAGGGATGCTGGCCCTGCTTGGAAACCGTGTTCCCTTTTCGCTAAAGATTTTTCTGACGGCGCTGGCCATCATTGACGACCTGGGAGCTATACTGATCATTGCGATATTTTATAACGATGGTATCTCCTGGCCTTATCTTTTAACGGCACTAGGAATATTCGCGGGTCTGTTTGTGTTGGGAAAATTAAAGGTCAGGAAACTTATATTTTTTATAATTGCCGGGGTGATTATGTGGTACTGCATGTTAAAATCCGGGGTACATGCTACTATCTCGGGTGTGCTCTTAGCGTTTGCCATTCCTTTCGGTAGTGGAGGTAAGAAAAGTCCATCTTATAAGTTGCAGCATTTCCTCCACAAACCTGTAGCCTTTGTCATATTGCCCATTTTCGCATTGGCCAACACAGGATTAGTTCTATCCGATGGATGGACAGGTGAACTGGCAAGCAATAATAGCCTTGGTATAATCCTTGGTTTACTGATCGGCAAGCCTCTTGGTATAATCTTATTTTGTTTTATACTGATCAGGCTCAGGTGGGGGAGCATTCCCGCAGGTCTGTTGTGGAGGCATCTTTTCGGAGCAGCCATACTAGCAGGTATCGGCTTTACCATGTCGATATTTATAGCCAATCTTGCATTTAAAAATGGTGACACCATTCAATTTTCCAAAGTATCCGTTTTGGTGGGTTCCGTTTTGTCTTGTATCATCGGCCTTGTGTGGTTGCGCATTACTCTAAAAGAAAAAATGAAAGAAGAAATCGCCGAACAGGACGAATAAACCGGAGAAAATTATTTACCGTTCCATCAAAGGGTCAGCGCATCGGGCGGCGACTTATTCAAACATTTCAAACTTTGTTTTGGGTCTTCTTTCTTCCAGCCATCGGAAGTTGGGTAATTGCATTTCTCCCGGACTCTTCTGGTTAATTGGCCAAAGAGTGCCGGTCACCTGGCTGCGGAAAACAACTTTGTCCAGTTGTTTTTCTTCAAAATAAATATCGATGATATCGCATTGCGACTGGTTGATACCTGTGTAAGCGCTGTCTTCATCCTGTATATAATAAATACATTCAGCATAGGACTTAGCCCTAACGGAGTCAATACTGCCGTCAATAAACCAACCATCCATCCTGGATGATTTTATCTGGTTGTAAACATCATTCTCGACACGGTTGACCAGGAAGCTATTTTCAAATGCCTGAACTTTATCCGCTTTTTTATTTTTAGTGAAAAGCAAAATAGTATCCCCGGTTATCTGGCTGTTCTGTGCCCATACCACCGGATCCTTGTACAAACGGAAAATAGAATCTTTAAAAGAATAAAATAGGCTGTCACAAACAGACTGAAGAGAATCAGAGAAAATACGGACATGACTGTAGGCTTCAAAATACCGGTTGGTGCTATCTTTTTCATTCACGGCTACCGTCTTTACACCTTTTATTGTATCAACCGCCAGTGATTCTTTGTGATTTAATTTATCAATAATATTTTGAGTCAATAGCGTGTCAGCCTTACTGCGGAGGCTATCACTTTGGGAAACGGCCGCTATTTCTTTTGGATTAGTTTTTACCAATGAATCAACACTAGCAGTCTTCTCCGTGTTTAATGTATCTGGAACTATGTTGCCCAAACTATCCCGGGTAATTGGTGCCAATTTTTTATAGGGATCGCT
>JANOCH010000008.1:0-2630 GCA_031412015.1 Chitinophagaceae bacterium | reverse complement strand
GTGGACCTCACCCAAACCCTCTCCGTCATTGCGAGCAGAGCGAAGCAAGGAGAGGGCTTTCGAAGTCTCTTTCAATGGAAGATTTTCGTACAGTCAGGGCGCTATCATCCGCGGAGATTCTACGCAAAAGAAAATAGCATTGGTTTTTACCGGCGATGAATTCGCGGACGGTGGAAATTTTATCGCCCAGACCTTACAAAAGCAGAAAGTAAAAGCGTCTTTCTTTTTAACCGGAAGGTTCTATCAAAATCCCGCTTTTAAAAATATCGTTCAGCAACTAAGAAAAGATAAACATTATCTCGGCCCGCATTCCAATGAGCATTTGTTGTATTGTGACTGGAATAACAGGGACAGCTTACTGGTAACTAAGGAGCAATTCTTTGATGACCTGCTGGTCAACCTGGATATCATGAAAGGCGAAGGCATCAATACGCTTAACCTTAAGTATTTTTTACCGCCTTATGAATGGTATAATGACAGTATCTCCGCATGGACCAATGATCTCGGTATGCAGCTAATTAATTTTACCCCTGGCACAAAAAGCACCGCAGACTATACCTGGCCCGGCTTAAAAAATTACAAAGACACAGAAGAGATCTACAATTCCATTATCAATTACGAGAAAAGCAACCTCTCGGGCCTGAACGGTTTTGTCCTGTTATTGCATATCGGCACTGACCCGAAACGAACAGATAAATTTTATAAAAGATTACCCGGGTTAATAAGCTACCTAAAGGCCAAAGGCTATCAGTTTCAGACCGTTAACCAATTCTTAAAAAAGGATTGATCCCCTTTTTTAGTGATCCCGGCCTCTTGCCGATGGCTGCCGGAATTCTTTATCTTTGTCCCATGCAGTTTGAAAAAATAAACAATAAGGGACAGGCCCGCCTGTTTAAAAGTGATTACCTGGAAATGCTGACCAAAACGCATCCCCTGGTGATTTGGGGAATGTATTTACCGGTTATTATCTATATGTTATATTATAGTAATACCACGCTCGATTTTCCTTTATGGCGTGTGCTTTTAACCTTTGTGGGTGGCATGCTCTTCTGGTCATTCTTTGAATACCTGGCGCATCGTTTTCTTTTTCATTGGGTGGCCGAAAGCGGAAGGGCCCAGAAATTTATTTATACCCTTCATGGCAATCACCATCACTATCCAAGGGATAAACAAAGATTGTTCATGCCTCCGGTACCAAGTATCATTATATCTTCGGCCATCTTCGGTTTGCTCTACCTGATCATGCGGGAAAACACCTTCATGTTCTTCCCCGGTTTTATTTTAGGTTACCTGATGTATGGAACCATGCACTATGCTATCCACGCCTGGAACCCGCCCTTCAAATGGATGAAACCGCTTTGGAGAAATCATCATCTTCATCATTATAAAAATGAACATAACGGCTTTGGTGTAAGTTCCACTATCTGGGATCATGTTTTCGGTACTATGTTCGACCTGAAAAAAGAAAAAGAAGATAAGGAGAAAGTGAAAGAGCTGATGTTTACCCCCAAACCCTCTAAAGGGGGCTTATAGACTCCGATTATTGTGATTTGTTTAGCCTTTCAGATTGATTCATTGAGTATTTTTTCCATTCAATAACATTTCTGAATTACGTGTATTAAGTCTCCAATAAAGTTTAGGGGGATTGTACATTCTGTCTCGCGATTCAATAATGCAATTTTTATTGTCAACCCTTAAAGCCCCCTTTAGGCGGTTTGGCGGCTTCTATTTTAAATGCCGCCACATGCTGACTGGTTACTTTAGCTGCAACAGAAGCAGGGACTGTAATGATCGTGTTAACCCCTTCTGTTTTCCATTTCAGTTTTGCCGGTGTTCCCAATAGAGAAATAGTACTTCCCTTTGCTACCGGAACATTCTTCAACACAACCTGGTTGGGAATCGATACGGCATCTGCTTCCGATAAATAGAAAGCATAAATAGTTTCACCTCCTTTTGATTGGGTATAATAAATATTATCAGTGGAATAAGGAGCCATTGGTTTAGAGTTGTAAATCCCTTCGCCGTTAATGGCTATCCATTTCCCAATATCCTGCAGGCGACTGTAAGCCACCGGGTCCCAATCACCCTCCGGGCCGGGACCAATATTCAATAGAAAGTTTCCTCCACGGGATACAATTTTCACCAATAATTGTATAAGCTTGTGCGACGATTTGTAATTATCATTTGGTACATAACTCCAGGAGTCTCCCATCGTCATACAGGTTTCCCAGGGAAAAGGCAATGGTTCGTTGGGAACTTCCTGTTCAGGTGTAGTATAATTCTCATATTCGCCCGTCACGGTTCTGTCTACCACCAGCATACCCGGTTGATAAGATCTTGCCATTTCCGCTATCCTTTTCATATCTATATCCTGGTCGATCTTAATACCCCGCTGCCATTCCACGGTTGTATCCACTGTATTCAGTGGTCTCACCCAACCACCATCCAACCAGAGAATATCTACTTTACCGTACTGACTCATCAACTCTTTTATCTGGTTATAGGTAAAGTCTTTGAACGCCTTCCAGCGTTCGGGATATTTCTTTACTTCATAGTTTACATTGCGGTCTTTCGGCGGGAAATAAGGCCACCAGTAATTTTCTGAATGCCAATCAGGCTTGGAAAAATAA
>JANOCH010000007.1:0-2852 GCA_031412015.1 Chitinophagaceae bacterium | reverse complement strand
AATATGTATGCTATTTGCCAGCGTAATAAAGAAAAACTGAACCAGGTGGGTGATGAGTTCAACATTGAAGTACGCAATACGGATTATGATGAATTGTTGAAAGATCCCAATATTGATGCTGTTCATATCAACACCCCGATACCCAATCATGGTGAACAATCCATCAAAGCATTGAAGGCGGGGAAACATGTGGCTTGTACCGTGCCGATGGCTACAACGGTCGATGAATGCCGGCAAATAGTGGAGTTGGTAAGATCCACGGGACTGAAATATATGATGATGGAAACTGTAGTTTATGCAAGGGAGTTTCTTTTCATGAAAGAGTTGTATGATAAAGGCGAGTTAGGAAAAGTCCAGTTTCTGAAAGCCAGTCACCAGCAGGATATGGATGGTTGGCCCGACTATTGGCCCGGTCTTCCGCCGATGCATTATGCAACACATTGTGTTGGCCCGGTACTTGCGTTAACGAGAGCCGAAGCAGAAAATGTTTCCTGCTATGGTTCCGGTTCCATCCGGCAGGAACTACATTCAAAATACAATTCAACATTTGCCGTTGAAAGTACACATATCAAATTCAAAGATTCCGATCTGAGTGCACATGTTTACCGGTCGCTGTTTGATACGGCGCGGCAATACCGTGAAAGTTTTGAAGTATATGGTTCAAAGAAAACGGTTGAATGGCCGTTGATCGAAGGTCGTCCCCTGGTGATCCATACGGCAAAGCGTCCTGAACCCGAGATCCCGGAAGAGGTTCATTCTCCTGATTATGCTCATTATTTGCCCGAACCAATTCAACGATTTACCACCGGGGGGGTGTATGATACGGATGAGCACCAGCACCTTTCTTTTACCCAGGGCGGCGGGCATGGAGGTTCTCACCCGCACCTGGTGCATGAGTTTATTAAATCACTGGTTAATGATGCGGACCCTTTCCCCAATGCAAGGCAATCCGCCAATATTACCTGTGTAGGAATATTGGCTCACGAGTCTGCCATGCAGGGAGGAAAACAATTGGACCTGCCTGATTTTACATTAAGCGGAAAATAGGGAAAACGCGGAGAAGTTAAAAAAATAGCTGGTCATTTTCCTTTTAAAAGGATCAGGCGGTGGTTTTGTCAAAACGAGACAGCCTGGGAGACAGTATTCGATTGGGCGGGCCTGCGCTTTTTCAAAAGTCTTTTTTATTTTAGACAAGAAAATTTTCGGCATGTAGTCTTGCCGTGTGGCGGGACACATAGTTCGGGATGTAGCGCAGCCCGGTAGCGCACTTCGTTCGGGACGAAGGGGTCGCTGGTTCGAATCCAGTCATCCCGACTTAATTTCCTAAAAGAGGCTGTCTTAAAAATTTATTTTTAAGACAGCCTCTTTTAGGATGCAGACTACCGGTGGCTAAATGCGTGTAATAATTTCTAAAGTGTTACTTAGGAAGCCTCATTTTTATTTGCCAGAAACATGCATAAACTGAGTCTTTGCAAAAAATCAATAACTTTAATTCAATCCGGTCTCGCAGAAGTTAAGCAGTTTTTCTCCGGCTAGACAGACTTTAATTGAATCCAAATATGAAATGTTTAGCATTTTTGTGCTTCGCACTGATGGCTTGTTCTGTCGTGAGATCTCAAAACGAAGATTTTCCTGCTAAAATTGACACCCGCACCTTTAATCCTTCAACACTATTATGGTATGCTTCACCAGCGCAAAAATGGGATGAAGCAATGCCGGTTGGCAACGGCCGCCTGGGCGCCATGGTGTTTGGGAAAAGTGGGGAAGAACGCATTCAGTTAAATGAAGAAACCTACTGGTCGGGCGGGCCTTATTCGACAGTTGTAAAAGGCGGTTATAAAGTGTTGCCCGAAATTCAAAGATTAGTTTTTGAGGAAAAATATTTAGCCGCTCACAATTTATTCGGCCGCAATTTAATGGGCTACCCGGTAGAGCAAATGAAATACCAATGCCTGGCAAACCTGCATTTATTTTTCAAAAACCAGGACAGTATCACTGATTATAAGAGATGGCTCGATTTGGAAACTGGAATTTCCGGTGTTTCATACACATCTAAAGGAATCCGGTATCAGCGGCAAGTACTGGCATCGGCACCCGACCAGGTAATTGTTGTTCGTATTACGGCCGACGAGCCTGGCAGTATTTCTTTTACTGCTAATTTAAGAGGAGAAAGAAATCAAATGCATTCCAACTACGCAACAGATTATTTTAAAATGGACCCCTATGGCAACGACGGACTAATCCTAACCGGAAAATCGGCCGACTATATGGGCGTAGAAGGAAAAATGAAATACGAAGCAAGAATAAGAGCATTGCCGGAAGGTGGCACCATCAAAACAGATGATGTGAACCTGATTATTGAAAATGCAAATTCGGTAACCATCTATTTTGCAGCAGCTACCAATTTTTTGAATTACAAAGATGTAAGTGCTGATCAACATCAACGAGTAATAAATTATTTCAAAGCAATTGATGGCAAAAATTACAATAGCATTCTTACCTCAGCTATTGCCGACCATAAAAAATATTTCAACCGGGTTTCTCTCCAATTAGCTGATACCGAAAACTCTTTTTTACCAACACCCGAACGGGTTAAAAAAATTCAAACCGAACCCGATCCTTCAATGGCTGCTCTGAGTTATCAAT
This sequence comes from Chitinophagaceae bacterium, assembly GCA_031412015.1. Lineage (GTDB taxonomy): Bacteria > Bacteroidota > Bacteroidia > Chitinophagales > Chitinophagaceae > Terrimonas_B. Next base: position 206 of record JANOCH010000007.1, on the reverse strand, counting down.
TCGGCAGGTACCTCATGGTTGGTTCATCAAGGCCCGGTACAGAGCCCGCCAATCTGCAGGGTATCTGGAACGCCGATATGAATCCTGCCTGGGATTCAAAATATACCACCAACATTAATACCCAAATGAATTACTGGCCGGTAGAAAGCGGTAACCTTTCGGAATGTGCCGAACCATTAATAAGATTAATAAAAGAAATTACGGAC
>JANOCH010000006.1:0-4185 GCA_031412015.1 Chitinophagaceae bacterium | reverse complement strand
CGGCCCTATTATTACTGGCGAAATATTTTGCGCAAAAAAATGACAACGAACGAACAATTCTTTTCTGTGCTTTTGCCGGAGAAGAACTGGGTCTGCTGGGATCAAAGGATTTTGTAAACTATTTTGATCCGTCGACAATTTTGGCCGGGATCAATATAGAAATGATCGGTATTCCACAGTATGGTAAGAACAATATTTTTATCACCGGTTATGATCGTTCCTCCTTACCTGAAATTTTGGAAAAGCAATTGGCATCAACACCTGTTAAAGTGAAGGCTGGCCCTTCAGAAGAAAAAGAGCTTTTTAAACGAAGTGATAATTTTCCCTTTGTCGAAAAAGGAGTACCCGCTCATAGCATTATGAGCAGTGATGATGATGAAAAATGTTATCATCAGCCATGTGACGAAGAAAAACGGATCAATATACCGCACATGACCACAATTATTAAGGCTATTGCAGCAGCAGCAGAAACGTTGATCGATGGAAAGGAAACTCCGGCAAGAATTAATCATGCTGATGTAAAGTGATACCGAGTGGAAGTATAGAAATTATCCTGGCTATTTTACATGGAATTTTATACTTTAACCGCTACCGAATGCACCGCATTACTCATCTCTTTGATCAGCGATGCATTTTTTTCAATAGCATTGCCAACTACAATCACATCGGCGCCGGCTTTGCAATTCAGGTAAGCTTTTTCCGGATCGGTGATGCCACCGCCAATAATAAGGGGCGATGAAATACTCTTTGCTACTGATTCGATCATGCTTTCCGTAATAGGACGTTTAGCGCCGCTTCCTGAGTCCATATAGATCAGTTTCATCCCCAGCATTTCACCAGCCATTGCCGTACACATGGCGATCTCATTTTTATCAGACGGAACCGGTAAAGCATTACTGATATAAGAAACGGTGGTAGGAGCGCCGCCATCTATTACAATATAACCCGTGGACATGATCTCCAACCCACTTTGTTTGACAAAAGGAGCGGAAACAACATGCTGGCCGATCAGCAATTCCGGATTACGGCCCGATATCAACGATAAATACAGAAGGGCATCGGCGTATTTACTGATCTGGGAAGGGCTGCCGGGGAAAAGGATCACCGGGATAGAACAGTTTTGTTTGATGTGTTGAACACAATCATCCAGGTGATTGGAGATAACCAGGCTGCCGCCCACCAACAGGTAATCTACTTTGGCATCAACACACAAGCCAGTCAATTCGTCGAGCATGGGCTTATTAACCTTATCAGGGTCAATGAGTACGGCAAAAGATTTCTTTCCCTGCTTTTTCTTTTCTGTGAGTGAATGGTATATGACTGACTTCATCCGGTACCGGTTAGTTAACTGCAAAAATGCAAAAAGTTTTTGGCTTTTAAACAGTTAATTTACAAAGGATTTACGCTATTATGGTACCTGGTGGATTTGACTGAAATAAAAATTGCCGACATAAAATGAAATCCTGGTTATAGTCGCACATAAGCGGCCAGTTGCAAAACATGAATATTCGAAAATGCTCCATTTCTACCGTTGATATATTGATTCAGGTAACCGGTTTCCAGGTCAAACGATGAATGAAGTCGGTAACCCAATGCCAGGTATAGCCGGTTCTGGTCAAAGAATTTTCCGTTAACATTCGCTTTGTTGCCAATATTCACGAATGTCTCGTTTTGCAAAGCGGCAAACATTCCTTTGGAAAATGTTTTTTCTTGTTGAAACGGAAGCACGTTTCTTATAAAATAGCGGAAGCGATTGGCAAATAGTGACCCGTCATTTTTTAGCTCGTTGTTCTGTACTATACTTTTTGAAATAAAGCGCTGTTCCAACCTGAAGCGATGACTGACGAAAATGCTTTTTAATTTATGATTATAAAGCAATTGTTCCCAAATGCGATGCTCCGGCGCATATCCACTGATATTACTGACCACACGTCGGTTGTGAATAAAGGCGTAGCCACCGGTAACAATAATTTGCTTAGTGAAATGAATGTTTAGTCCCGATCGAAGCAGCAAGGTTTGCGTATGTTTTAATTCATCCGAACTACGCCATTGTACATCTGCATGTATGCTTGTTTTTTTTCCTGTTTTAAAAGTATTAAAGGAAGCCAGCCATCCGGAAAACTGTGATTGGGCGAACAGGGAAGACGATAAATTGCCTGCAAGCACCATCACTAAAATGAGAAATACATTTTTCATGACTGCAAAAGAATACAAAATGTTCGTGTTATAAAATTTTTATCAAACTGTTCTTGTACTGAAAGCAAATACAGGCCCAGTTTTTGGGTGAAATAAACTGTTTCTATCTTATCAAACTCAATTTTCCAAAAAAAATCTCAAAAGAGAAAAAAGATAATGTGCAAAAATCAGCTAATCCAACACCATAAAGAACTCTGGCACTATATACGACTCTTATCCACACAATGTGAATATTTGACCTATGGAAAATAGCGAATCAAAAAATATTTTCGTAATCGCCTCCCACCTAAGGCAGTAGTAATCTAAACCCATTAATTTATTAGTTATGGCTGTTAAAAAGCAAGCTTCCGCGAATAGCGGTTTGCAGTTTCGTCGTCGTTATACTGACGATAAGGTGAGTGTATTTGACTTATTTGAATACGATTATCGCACCTCTGTTATCAGGAATCCCTCAGGTGAAACCGTTTTTGAAATGAACAATGTGGAAGTGCCCAAACAGTGGAGCCAGATCGCTACGGATATATTAGCACAAAAATATTTTAGAAAAGCCGGCGTGCCGCAAGCTGATGGAAGCCTGGGAAGAGAAACTTCTGCAAAGCAAGTGGCGCATCGCTTGGCCAACTGCTGGAAGGTTTGGGGAGAAAAGTATGGCTACTTCGCTTCTGCAAACGATGCGCAGGTCTTTTATGAGGAACTGGTGTATAGCATACTTAACCAGATGTGCGTGCCTAACTCACCGCAATGGTTCAATACTGGTTTGTATGAAAGCTATGGCATCAAAGGAAAGCCACAGGGGCATTACTATGTTGACCAGGCTGACGGCGAATTGAAAAAATCGACGTCCGCCTACGAGCGTCCTCAACCTCATGCTTGTTTTATATTAAGTGTTGATGATGACCTTGTCAACGATGGCGGCATCATGGACCTCTGGGTAAGAGAAGCAAGAATTTTCAAATATGGCTCGGGTGTAGGAACCAATTATTCCAACCTGCGTGGCGCTAATGAAAAATTAAGCGGTGGCGGTACTTCCAGTGGATTAATGAGCTTCCTGAAGATCGGTGATCGTGCCGCCGGTGCCATAAAGAGCGGTGGTACTACCCGTCGTGCAGCTAAAATGGTTTGTCTCGACCTGGATCACCCGGAGATCGTTGATTTCATCAATTGGAAAGTAGAAGAAGAAAAGAAAGTGGGAGCGTTGATAGCTGCTGGTTATGCTTCGGATTATGAAGGAGAAGCTTACAGAACAGTCAGTGGTCAGAACTCCAACAATTCCGTTCGTATCCCAAACTCATTTTTTGACAAACTGAAAAATGGGGAAGATTGGGAATTGACAGCCAGGATGGATGGACGAGTAATGAAAAAAGTTCCTTCCAAAGAATTGTGGAACCAAATCGCTTATGCCGCCTGGCGTTGTGCTGATCCAGGTACGCAATATAATACGACGATCAATGAATGGCACACTTGTCCGGAAGGCGGTGAGATCAGGGCTTCCAATCCCTGCAGTGAATATATGTTTTTGGATAACACGGCCTGCAACCTGGCATCAGCCAACCTGATGAAGTTTTATGATACGGAAAAAAATCATTTTGATGTAGAAGGATATGAATACAACTGCCGTCTCTGGACGGTGGTATTGGAGATATCCGTATTGATGGCACAATTCCCTTCGAAAGAAGTAGCCCAGTTGAGTTATGAATACAGGACATTGGGATTAGGTTATGCTAACCTGGGTACGATGCTGATGGTCAGCGGCATTCCTTACGATAGTGATGAAGCAAGAGCTATCGCGGGTGCTGTCACGGCGATCATGACCGGTACCGCTTACAAGACTTCTGCTGAGATGGCCCAATCGTTGGGTGCTTTTCCGCGTTTTGAAGAAAACAGGGAACACATGCTTCGTGTGATGCGCAATCATCGTTTAGCGGCTTATGATGCGGATGAGTATGAGAACCTGAGTTTAAAACCCATTGGATTAAAAGCAGAGCATTG
>JANOCH010000005.1:0-3938 GCA_031412015.1 Chitinophagaceae bacterium | reverse complement strand
GAACGCATAAATGTCTTTGCCGTTTCATGCAGTGTTTTTACATCGTCTTGCGCGAAGGAGGCAAGGTTGATGGATAACACAAATAGAAAAGAAAGAATTTTTTTCATATTGCAAATTAAAATAAAAGAAACGGAGCCAGGGCCCATATTACTAATATTAACAAATTGTCGTACTAGGATAAAGTATGGGTTAACAGGCCATCCCTTAGCTTTGGCTCAAACCAGGTGCTTTTTGGAGGCATTACATTCCCGCTGTCCGCAATATTAAATAATTGCTGAATGGTGACAGGGTACAAACTAAATGCCAGCCTCATTTCTCCGCTGTTCACTCTCTTTTCTAATTCCTGCAACCCGCGGATGCCACCGACAAAATCAATACGTTTATCGGTCCGCTGATCTTTAATACCAAGCAGCTTATCTAAAATATTGTTGGATAAAATGGTCACATCCAGCACCCCGATCGGATCATTGGAAAAAGTATCTTTCCGGGCGGTAAGAATATACCACTGCTTATCAAGGTACATACCAAACTCGTGCAGGTGAGCCGGCTTTACTGGTTCCGGACTCTGCGTCATCGTGAAATCATCATGCAGTGCGCTGATGAAATCATCGGCATCCATTCCATCAAGATCTTTTACCAGGCGGTTATAATCCAGTATGGCCAGTTCGCTGGCCGGGAATATGGTCGTCAGGAAATATTTGGCAGCTTCACTGCCCGGAAACTCCTTACTTATTTTAGCAGCTGATGCTGCACGATGATGGCCGTCGGCTATATAAGTGGCAGGAACTTTCTCAGCAAACAACCGGGTGATATCAGCCACTTTGTTGTCATCATCAATGGCCCAAACAGTATGTTTAACACCATCGCCGGCTAAAAAATCATACGCCGGTGAGCGATCGTTTTTCCAATGATAAATGATGGAATCTATTTCAATGACATTATTGTAGGCCAGGAAAACATTACCCGTTTGTGCACGGATCGTTTTCATGTGTTCTATGCGATCCTTCTCTTTTTCCGGCCTGGTGAATTCATGTTTTTTGATCACATCCTTAAAATAGTCATCAACCGATGAAACACAGACCAAACCCGTCTGGCTTCTGCCATTCATGATCAACTGGTAAATATAATAGCATGGTTTTTCTTCCTGGAAAATGATGCCTTGTTTTATAAAATCCAGTAGGTTCTCTTTTGCCTTGTTGTAAACAGCCTGGCTATGAACATCAATATTTTCCGGCAGATCGATCTCCGCCTTGGTGATATGTAAAAAAGAAAAAGGGTTTCCGTTTGCTTCTGCTTTTGCTTCCGTGCTGTTCAATACATCATAAGGTCTGGAGGCTACTTTTTCTGCAAGTTCTTGTTGGGGTCTTAGTGCCTGGAAAGGTTTGATAATTGCCATTAAATAGTAAATAGGTTGATTAAATATTATCCGTGCTGTTGTGCAAAGTCTTTCATTAATTCTGTCAATACGGCCACGCTTTCAATGGTCAATGCGTTATACATGGAAACGCGAAAGCCACCGACACTTCGATGTCCCTTGATGCCGTACATGCCTTCTTTCTTGCAGAGGTCAGCAAAGTCTTTTTCTAATGAAGTGTCCTGCATGACAAACACCGCATTCATTTTACTGCGGTCTTCTTTGGCAACGGGTCCTTTGAATACAGGCAGGCTGTCAAGCGTATCGTAAAATAATGTTGCTTTCGCATCATTTTCTTTTTCGATGACCGATACGCCTCCTTTATTTTTTAACCATCGCAATGTTAGCATCGCCACATAAACGGCGAATACAGGTGGCGTATTCAGCATACTGCCTTCCTTGATATGATTGCGGTAATCAAGAATCGTTGGTATGGCGCGGGTTACTTTCCCTAATATATTTTTATTGACCACCACAAGATTTACACCAGCAGCGCCCATATTTTTTTGAGCTCCTGCATAGATCAGGTCAAACTTATTGAAATCAAGCTGGCGACTCAATATATCACTACTCATATCAGCTACCAGTGGAACACCCCGGTCATAGGGCATGTTGTGCCATTGTGTGCCGGCGATCGTTTCGTTAGTGGTAATATGCAGGTAGGCCGCCGTTTGAGCGACAGTTAGATTTTTAGGGATGGTTGTATAGTTAGTTTCTTTAGAAGAACCACCTATTTCAACATGACCAAACAGTTTTGCTTCCTTCACCGCTTTATTGGCCCAGGTGCCTGTTTCGGTGTACACAGCAATATCGTTTTCATTCAACAGGTTCATCGGTATCTGCATAAACTGTGTGGTAGCGCCGCCATGCAGGAACAACACTTCATGATCCTGGTCCAATTGCATTAACTCTTTTACAAGAGATCTTGCTTCCTCCATTACGGCTTCAAATGCGGATGTGCGATGACCGATCTCCAAAATGGATAATCCTGAATTATTAAAATCAAGAACAGCACGACTGGCTTGTTCAAATACTTCCCGGGGTAGCACAGAGGGCCCGGCGTTGAAATTATGGATACCTTTCACACTGCTTAAAGGTGGATTAGCAACACTCATCATTCAGTAAAAATTTGAAGTGCAAATGTAAGTAATATGCTGTCAGGATCGTGTTTCCGGCGCATCTTTAAGAGTGCCTCGCTTACTCGTGTTCCCGGCCTTTTAACGAGCTGTTTTTCCAGGCATTATTGAGGCTTTCAAATTCTTTCAGGTCTTCCGCGTTGAAAGTTTTGTTGCTGAGTTTGGTAAGATCCGGTTGACCGGCATTTACCCAGGCGGTGTACCAGAAGGAAGCGACGGCGAAAATGGATTGCCTCATTCGGCGTTCTACCATTCCTCTCAGTTTTTCATTATAGATCTTCGAATAAGAGGAGGAATATTGCCGGATCATCACGCCATTACGGTCTTCAAAGGCGTATCGTTGATCAGGGGAAACCGAAAGAGAAAGTTCTTTTTCAAATTTTAAAACCGTGTCTGCTGCTGCGGCACTTTCCATCACTCTTGCCCAGATAAAGTCGGCGGGGTTTTTAATATGTTCCGCTTTACCAATAAAGAAGTCCCATTCTTTTTCGGCCAGCAATTCAGGTATCCGGCTTTCCCAAAAACCATGAATGCCTTTCTGATCCGTATATTGCCCGTTATGATTTTTAGTGGCATGAAGCGGAACATGCGAATCAGCGATATAATGCCCGATCTCCGCGGACAGTTTTAAAATCTTCGCCTGGTTTTTTTCTTTGAATGCAGTGGTCAAACGGTAAAGCATGGTTTGCAGCCACCACGGAACGATCCCGTATGTATTCAGGGTATCTTCAGAATATTTTGCGGCCGCATCATTCCATTTGCGGGGTAAAGAATCATAAGGATACGTTCCGTAATGATCAATATCAATATAATGACGCGGACCTTCTTCAGGTATAGCATATCTTCTTTTGTCAGGGTCAACAGCATGTTCTTCCAAAAAACCAATATTGGGTTTATATAAAACCATCATCTCTGGTGGCAAAAGGAATACGGCATACTGGTTGATCTTGCGATGTGCATAAAACCCCCAACAAAAACTCGTTTGCCAAATGAATAAGAGGACAAGTAATGAAAGGATTTTTTTCATGTCGGATCAATACGGTTAATCACGGTGAGGTTGCAGTTCGGGTTTCGCCTTTTCTTCATCCAGGTCCACTACGCCTCCGGTGACAGCATATTTCATCGCTTCACCAGAAGTAATACCCTCTATCTTGCGAACCCTGGCCCTTGGTAAGATATATAATTGGCCGGCAAAATTGTAAGCCTGCGGCACATATACGGCTACTTTATCTGCACCCAGTTCAAATTTTTCCATTTCTTCATCGGTTAAAAAACCAATGATCCATACGTCTTGTGAAAAAATGTTGGCCAGCACTGATTTATTGAACCTTTTTTTATCGCCGGCAAAAGCTTCAAAAAAATCTTTGGTAGAAGAATAAATGAACTTG
>JANOCH010000004.1:0-17994 GCA_031412015.1 Chitinophagaceae bacterium | reverse complement strand
GACAGGATAGCCGGATGGTTCTCATTTAAAAAATTGTTTCGCCGAAAAAAATAAGAACAAGCGGTTCTTTTATTAAAGTTTATGCGCATATTAGTTACCGGCGGCGCCGGCTTTATTGGCTCCAATATGGTGGAGCAGTTGTTGCAGGATAAGCGGGTTAGTTTTGTGAGAGTACTGGATAATCTTGCTACGGGATCATTGCAAAACCTGGCAGATTTTTCCAATCACCCCCGGTTTGAATTTTTGGAGGGAGATATCCGCCAATTCGATACCTGCCTGAAAGCTTGTGAGAATATTGATGTCATTACACACCAGGCTGCCCTTGGTTCCGTTCCCCGTTCTATCAAAGATCCGTTAACGACCAATGAAGTAAATATTACGGGCACGTTAAATGTTTTTACCGCCGCAAAAGATAAAAACATTACACGGGTGGTTTATGCAGCCAGCTCTTCTACCTATGGCGATCACCCCGGTTTACCAAAAGTGGAAGACAAGATCGGGAATCCTCTTTCACCTTATGCTGTTACGAAATATGTAAACGAGCTGTACGCAAAAGTGTATGCTAATTTATATGGTATGCAATTCATCGGCCTCCGCTATTTTAATATTTTCGGCCCACGACAAAATCCACAAGGTCCCTACGCTGCGGTAATACCACTTTTTATCAAAGCACTATTAGAAAATAAAGCGCCGTTGATCAATGGTGATGGCAGCCATAGCCGGGATTTTACATTTGTAAGCAATGCAGTACAGGCAAATATCGCGGCGATGTTTACAGAGAATAAAGAAGCGGTCAACCAGGTCTATAATATTGCCTGTGGTGATCAGACTTCTTTGCTACAACTCTTTGATGCGTTAAAAAAGGAAGCGGGAAGTTCACTTAACCCGTTACACGGTCCTGACAGAGCAGGTGATGTAAAACACAGCCTGGCTGACATATCAAAAGCGACATCGGTATTAGGATACAATCCATCAGTGTCCGTTATGGATGGCCTTGGGTCAACCTTTGCATGGTATAAAAACAATTCCAATCGTTTATAATCGTCAATTCTATGAACAAGACAATCATCATTACAGGTGGAGCTGGTTTTATAGGCTCGCATGTGGTAAGACTCTTCGTCACCAAATACCCGGAGTATAAGATCGTCAACCTCGATGCTCTCACCTATGCCGGCAATCTTGAAAACCTGAGAGATATAGAAAATTCTCCCAATTACATTTTTGCGAGGGTGAATATATTAGATCCGGAAGCATTGCAAAAACTATTTACAACCTATAGTCCCGATGCTGTTATCCACCTGGCAGCAGAGAGTCATGTTGATCGTTCTATTTTATCACCGCTTGATTTTGTTTATACCAATGTTATAGGAACGGTTAACTTACTGAACACGGCCAAAGAAGCGTGGAAGGGAAATTATGACGGCAAACGTTTCTATCATGTTTCAACTGACGAAGTGTATGGCGCCCTGGGAAGTACAGGCTTCTTTACAGAGGACACCAAATACGATCCCCACTCTCCTTATAGTGCTTCAAAAGCGGCATCAGATCATTTTGTAAGGGCCTATGCTGACACCTATGATTTTCCTACAGTGATCAGCAATTGTTCTAACAACTACGGGCCTAACCATTTCCCGGAAAAACTCATCCCGCTCTTTATTAATAATATCATTACTAAAAAGCCACTACCGGTATATGGTGATGGCTTATATACCCGCGACTGGTTGTTTGTAAAGGATCATGCTACCGCGATTGATCTTGTTTTTCACAGGGGAAAAAATCATGACACGTATAATATCGGTGGTTTCAATGAATGGAAGAATATTGACCTTGTGAAACTGCTTTGCAAGCAAATGGATGAAAAATTGGGTAATGCACCTGGTACCAGCGAACAACTGATCACTTATGTAAAAGACAGACCGGGACATGATAGAAGATATGCCATTGACGCCACCAAGATCAACAGCGAGCTGGGTTGGAAACCATCAGTAACATTTGAGCAGGGGTTGAAGCAAACAATTGACTGGTATTTTGATAACCAGGATTGGCTCAAGCATGTCACCAGTGGAGCTTATCAACACTATTACGAGGAACAATACGCAAAAAGATAATTTAATAAATGAGCCATAAAAATTATCAGGCAATTTTGTTAACCTCCGATGATAATTTTTATAGCGAATTGCATGTGGCTAAAATCACTAAAAAAATGAACCCATGAAAGGAATCATCCTGGCAGGCGGATCGGGTACACGGTTATACCCCATCACTAAAGCGATCAGCAAACAGCTAATGCCTATCTATGATAAACCAATGATCTATTATCCTCTGTCCACATTGATGATGGCAGGTATAAAAGAGATATTGATCATTACTACTCCTGAAGACAATCCTTCGTTTAAAAGATTACTGGGCGACGGTAGCCATGTCGGTTGTCGATTCGAGTATGCCATCCAGGAAGTGCCAAACGGGCTGGCGCAGGCATTTGTGATCGGCGCGAATTTTATCGGTAACGACAAAGTGGCGTTGGTACTGGGCGATAATATTTTTTATGGTGTTGGTTTGGGTCGCCAGTTAAAAACATTAAATGAAATTGAAGGTGGTTATGTGTTCGCTTACCAGGTAAGCGATCCTGAACGATACGGCGTGGTAGAATTTGATGCGGGTATGAAGGCGATAAGCATTGAGGAAAAGCCAACAAAACCAAAATCGGACTATGCGGTTCCCGGGTTATATTTTTACGATAATGAAGTAGTGAAGATCGCCAGGGATCTTAAGCCATCTCCGAGAGGCGAATATGAGATCACGGACGTAAATAAAGAATACCTGCAAAGAGGGGATTTGAAAGTGGCGGTATTGGATCGGGGCACTGCCTGGCTGGATACCGGTACTTTTGAAAGTCTTAGCGATGCCAGCGAATTTGTAAGAGTTATTGAAAAAAGACAAGGCACCAAGATTGGTTGTATCGAAGAAATAGCGTACCGGAATAATTTCATCACACGGGAACAGCTTTTGAAACTGGCAGATCAATTGGCCAAAAGCGGCTATGGTGAATATCTTAAAAAATTAAAATAGGTTTCATTAAGTATTTATAATAATATTCTATGATCAAAAAACTTTACTACACTTTACTTGATCTTATAACTTTTGGTAAAGGAATACCTGTTGTTATCAATAATTTCAAAGTAAGGCTTCCCGCCAGGTATTATAAATATTTTCCCAAAAATTACGAAGAAGAAAACTTTACTTTTTTTCGGGAGCATTCTAAGCCCGGTATGACCACCCTGGACATAGGCGCCCATTTTGGCCTATTTGCTATCTTCTTTCAAAAAACATCTGGGGGTGTGGTATATGCTTTTGAGCCAACAAAAGAAACGCTTAAAGTTTTAAAAGAAAATATAGCCATAAATAAATGCGGAGATAAATTACATGTGGAGGAAATGGCGGTAGATAAAGAGGCTGGTTCAGCTAATTTTTTTATTCATCAAACGGTTGGTGGCAGAGGGAATACGCTGGTTCAGAATGCCAAGTTAGGAATGACAAGTTCCAGCTACGTAGTGAAAGTAACTTCTGTTGATCTTTTTGTCAGGGAAAAAGGGATTGAAGTGGATTGCATAAAGATCGACGCGGAGGGAGCGGAACTGGGAGTATTAAAAGGCGCTGCTGAAACTATTACTAAAAGGAAACCATTTATTTTATTATCCATACATCCCGAGCCCATTCAAAGCCGGGGTGACTCAATAACTGAGATCTGGGAGCTGCTTCAGCAATTTGGTTATAAGGTCTTGCTGGATGGTAAAGAGATGGAGAAAAATAGTTTTTGCAATGCAACAGATCTTTTTGATGTTCATTTAATCTCCCGTTAATATCATCCTTCCTACCCAACTTACTAAATAAATATCCGGGCTAATTTGAAAGTTCTTAAATCCTTTTCGGTTTATGTTTTCACCATGTGCTTTACAGCAGGTGTATCATTTGCCACATTTTCTTTATTAACCCGACATTTGAACGAAGTAGATTATGGGATTATCAATTTGTATAATTCCACTTCCATATTGCTGGTAGCTTTTATCAGTTGCGGAGTTCAGTTTGTTTTAAACGTCGACTATTTCAAGTTACCAAAAGACCAATACCGGAGAAGATTTTCAAACAGCATTATTATTCCTGTTATAATTTTTTTGATTTTGACCGTTGGGTTTCTTGTTTTTAATTACCCGGTACAAAGACTTGTCAAATCAAATTTTTTTTTTACAGCGGTACTGCCGCTGACCTGCCTGCTGATCCTGGTAAATGATATTGTGCTGGGCCTGACCCGCAACAGGGAAAAGCATTTTCTTTTTGCGGGTTTTTCTATAAGTAAAAGCCTTGTAGAGGTTTCACTGGCCATTCTTTTTATAGTTTTTATGGGTTGGGGATGGGAGGGAAGAATTACTGGTTCATTTATTACGCTCATACTTTCCTGTGTCTTTGCCTTTTTTTTATTCAGAAGATGGGGCTTTCTGACCACTGATATCAGTCTTCGTGAAATAAAGCCTGTATTTAAATACGGTCTCCCTTTTATTCCTGAAAGGCTGGCTGTTTTTTTCATGTTTTATTCTGACCGTTTCTTTATTGACTACTTTGAGGGAACAGCCGATGTAGGTTTCTATAGTGCCGGGGCGCAGATAGCTATTATCTTAAACCTCGTTTGTCACTCTTTAAACAGTACATTCTATCCTTACTTTTATAAAAGATTGGCATTGGATAAGCCCGATTACCCGGGATTGCGGAAAGGCATACTGGCTTTTGGCGGCATTGCTACTATCACCATGCTCGGCCTTATAGCAGTAACTCCGCTGGTTTTTAAATATTTTGTTGGCGATGCGTTTAAGCCGGGTCAGAAATACGCCATCTATCTTGTTATATCATTTTTCTTTTGGGCTATTTATAACATGTTGCTCCCATTCCTGCTAAATAAGAAAAAGAATAAGCTGATCATGTCGATCTCTATAGTCGGTATGCTATTGAGTATCGGGCTTAATTTTTACAACGTCAGGCATTTCGGCGCCCTGGGAGCTACCTATACAAGCATTGGTGTATTTGCCACTATGTGTTTACTTACCCTTTATTCAGTACATAAAATTTATAATCTAAAAGACATTTTTTTTGGAAGAGAAAATGGCGGTTCCTTACAAAACTCCACACCGGCAAAACGCTGATACTTCGCCGGTCAACCTGTTGCATATTATCGACGGACTTGGCGTCGGTGGTGCGGAAATGTTAGTGGTTACCCTGTTGAAAAACCTAAAAGGGTATAAACTTCATCTTATCGTTTTAGGAAAACCCGATACATTGGCCAAAGAATTGCCGGCTGATTGTAAGGTTACTATCCTGAACTTTAAAAATTACCGCGATATACCCTCCTGTGCTTTTTTTATCAGGCGATATATTAAAGCAAACCAAATCAATATCGTTCATTCCCATTTGTATTGGTCAAATATTACGGCCCGCTTTGCTACGCCTAAAAGAATTCCGCTGTATAACTGTATACAAAATATTTCAAGCATGGCCAGCTATACAGCGAACAGGCTTTCTTTATATCTTGAAAAATTTACTTACAAAAAACGTCATCATATTATTGCAGTGTCGAAGGTAGTATTGGACGATTTTGATCTATGGGTTGGATTGAGAGGTAAGTCGACGGTGTTGTATAATATCATTGGCGATGAATTTTTCACCGCTTCTCCTAAGCTTTCTTTTTCCAAAGAGAAGATACGGCTGGTAGCTGTTGGTAATCTTCGCAAACAAAAGAACTATCCTTACATGCTGCAGGCCTTTCGATCAATGCCGTCTCATGTTTCGCTGGATATTTACGGTATCGGTCCACTGCAGGAACAAATGCAGGAAGAAATAAAAGCGCATAATTTGAATATCAGGTTATGCGGTCTTCAATCCAATATGCACGAGGTTCTTCGCAATTATGATGCATACACGATGTGCTCAACACATGAGGGATTGTCTCTTGCGTTGATGGAAGCATTGTCCAGTGGTTTGCCGGCCTTTTTATCCGACATACCTGTTCAAAGGGAATCTGCTGAGAAAGCAGCGGTTTATTTCGATCTTAATAATCCCGAAGATTTTGTAAAAAAACTATTGGCCACATTTGAAGATACAGAAAGACTAGAAGAAATGTCACGGGAAGGAATTGAAAGAGCCTCGATGCTGGCCAGGAAAGATAGCTATCTTCAAAAATTGGAGGCGTTGTATTTTTCAAAATAGAGCAGCCACAACCTACTAATTGCTAATATCAAAACTGATTAACTGTGTTATTTAATTCGCTGGGATTCGCTCTTTTTTTTCCTGTCGTATTTGTTCTTTACTGGTTTGTCGCAAAGAATAATTTAAAAGCACAGAATTTCATTTTACTGGTTTCGAGTTATTTCTTTTATGCCTGCTGGGACTACCGCTTCCTTTTTCTACTGATATTTTCCACTTTTTTAGATTATTATACGGGATTAAAGATATATGAATCAAAGACCAGGCAAACCAAACGCCTATGGCTATTGATAAGTGTAGTGATCAACCTGGGCTTTTTAGGGTTTTTCAAATACTATAACTTTTTTGTTGAATCATTTGCTGAGGTAATGAATTCAGTAGGGTTCAAGCCTGATATCTGGACGCTTAATATCATTTTGCCTGTTGGTATATCCTTCTATACCTTTCATGGCATGTCCTATGTGTTTGATATTTATAATGACAAAGTGGTACCCCGGAAAAATTTTGTGAATTACTCCGTATTTGTAAGCTACTTCCCCTTATTGGTTGCCGGCCCGATCGAAAGAGCTACGCATCTTTTGCCCCAGGTGGAAAGTCCCAGGAAGTTTGATTACAACAAAGCGGTGGATGGAATGAGGCAAATATTATGGGGGCTTTTTAAGAAAATAGTGATCGCTGACAATTGCGCCACGTATGTTAATATGATCTTTGACAACTACCAGGATCAGACGGGTAGTACGTTGGTTGTAGGAGCGCTATTTTTCGCCTTCCAGATATATGGTGATTTCTCTGGTTATTCTGATATTGCGTTGGGAACATCCAGGCTGTTAGGGATAGAGTTGTTAAGAAATTTTGCTTACCCTTATTTCTCGAGAGATATCGCTGAATTCTGGCGACGTTGGCATATGTCTTTGTCAAGCTGGTTCCGGGATTATTTATATATACCACTTGGCGGAAGCAAAGGAGGTACCTGGCCAAGGGTCAGGAATACTTTTATCATCTTCCTGGTAAGCGGCTTCTGGCACGGCGCTAACTGGACATTTATCGCCTGGGGCGCCTTAAACGCTATATACTTTTTACCCTTGTTACTATCCAACCGGAATAGGAGTAACATGGATATTGTCGCCCAGGGAAAGATATTTCCATCATGGAGAGAAGCAGTTGGCATCGCCGTTACATTTGGATTAACGGTTTTCGCATGGATATTTTTCCGGTCAGAAACAGTTGCGGATGCAATAGCATATATAGGTCGTATTTTTTCACCCTCCTTGCTATCAATTCCCGGTGTGATCTCTTCCGACACTGTTCCACTGATGATATGCCTGGTTTTGTTTGTCATTATTGAATGGCTGCAACGGGATAAGAAGTATGCATTGCAGATCGAAGGTATTTTTTCCAGTCGTCTTCTCCGCTGGAATATGTATATCGTACTTGCTTTCTTAATCTACTACGTTGGAAATTTTGGACATCATGCTTTTATTTATTTTCAATTCTAAGCAATGAAAAAATTTCTTAAAGAATTTGGATTATTCTTTTTAACTGTTGCGCTGCTGGCAGTGATGATCAATTACTGTTTTGGTAAGCGTTATTATAACCATTATGAGCTACAGTATAAAGAAATTGTTGAACATAAAAAGAAGATTGATTGCATTATCCTCGGCACCTCACACGGAACGCATGGCATCAGACCGGAAGTGTTGGATTCACTTGGCCCTGGCTTTTATAATTTTGCTATGAATGGAAGCAGCCCCGAGTTTTACTGGAACTGGTATACGAATGTTTTTGCGCCTAATCATCCAAAACCAAAATATTGTATATGGGCTACAGATTGGTTTTTATTTGATACCGTATGGCTTTGGAGACAATATGAACAGGACAGTGAATATTTCCCCGACAGTGTTTTCTATGCCAATCTCAGAAGTCCGGATTTCAGGCGTCAGTCGCTGATCCTTAACAGAATTCCTTTTACAAAATATAAATCATACAAAGACCTTCCGAACCTGTTTCGCAGGTATGATGAATCGCAGTTTATTATTTCCAAATATAAAGATGGCTTTCTTCCTTACTGGCCACAAAAGGTTGAAAGATTTAAAGACCGCTATAATAATAAGCTGAAGGATTATTTTACCATTTCAACCAGGCAACAGCAAATTTTCGAAAAGCTGGTACAGCGAATGAAGGATGACGGTATACAACTCATCTTCGTTAATATTCCTGAGTATGGTTCGAAAAAAACCGAATATGAAAAGATCAGCACTTTCCAATACCTGGACAGTTTTGCCAGGAAAAATAATATCCCCTTTCTGAATTATAATCTCGAAAAAAGAACGCCCATCAGCGATGAAAAGGAGTTGTTTGCAGACTGGGGGCACCTGAATGACAAAGGAAGCTGGGAGTTTTCCATGATCCTGCGCAAGGACCTGAGTAGTATTATGCACTGACCATCGTTAGCGCGATGTTAAAATAGTTGTTTTAAGACTTTAATAAGTAAACCCGGGTTAAACTCTCTTATCGTTTCCTTTTCTTAAGGGCAACATAAACCGTATTTGATTTGAAAACATATTTACTTTTTCTTTTTTTATTCTTTTTTGCTAAGCTAAGATCGCAGGAAATAGCCATTCATATTTCCGGTGGTAACGCTGAGGTAGCAGACTCGCTTACTGTTGTGGCAAAAGATATGATCGGGGAATTAAAAAAAGCAGGTTCTTTTGCATTTCAGTTTGATAAAAGCGGAAGCGCTAAGAGAAAAAATGCAATTAGTTTCATTCTCCGTCCGGAGGCTGAAGAGGCTGGCACAACTTATCCGAAGGCTCTCAAAAGGTACAATCCCGAAGGCTATTATATAAGATCTGATGGCGATCATATCAATTTTATTGGGAACAGTGCACTGGCTTTACAGCATGCTATATTTGACTACCTGGAGCAATTAGGCTATCGTTATTTCTTGCCTGGTGAGGCCTGGCAAATAATTCCTGCCATTTCTACTCCCTTTATCAAATATGAAAGACTTACCCAACCTCTTTATGAGTTTCGTTCATTAGCAAACGGCCAGGGCTTTTACAGGAATAAAAAAGTTGAAGGCGATTTTAATTTCTGGGCTAAGGCCAATCGCCTTGGAGGCTCTTTTCCAATCCGGGTAGGTCATTCTTATCAAACAGTCGTAACCAACAACATCGAAACATTTAAAAAACATCCGGAATATTTTGCAGATAAGCTTGACAAAACCGGTTCGCCGTCCGCCGCTAAATTCAACGTGGCCAATAAACAGCTTGTTGAGTTAGTAATCAATGATGCCAAAAAAAGACTCGATGTATTTAAGAAAACCGGCCAGTTCATGAATATGATTTCGATGGAACCATCGGATGGAGGTGGATTTTGTACATCCCCCGGGTGTTTGAAGATTGGTAGTCCTTCTGACCAGGTCTTTTATCTGACCAATGCGGTGGCCAAAGCTGTTCAAAAAGACTATCCCGGTATCTGGGTCGGTAATCTCGCCTATAATGAACACATTGAACCTACGAAATATGAACTTGAGCCGAATGTCTTTGTCATGGTCACCAACGGATTCAATCGTACAAAATATACAACGAATGAAATGCTTGAAAAATGGAATAAGAAAGCTAAAAAGGTAGGTGTTTATGAATATCTCAGCGTATATGCATGGGATAATGATCTTCCCGGAAGAGCCAATGCCACACATTTAGACTTTTTGACAAAATCAATAAAGGAATACTATGAAAATGGCGCGAGAGTTTACCTGGCAGAAACAAATATAGGATGGATCAGCAAGGGACTGGGGCAATATATCACTTCCAAGCTTTTATGGGATTACCGGCTTAACGCAGATTCACTGGCTGAGGATTTTTATTCCAAATCTTTTGGTAATGCAGCCCCTGTTATGAAACGCTTATATAAATCCTGGGAATCAAGTACCGGGGGTTTGATCAGCGATAATGCATTAGCTCAATGGCTTGGATGGGTAAGCGAAGCAGATGGAATGGTTAGCGATAACCGTGTAAAGGAAAGACTGAATCATATCAAAATATACCTGCATTACCTGGTTTTGTATAGAAAGCTAAAAACCAACCCCACGATTGATAATCTTAACCAGGTAATGAGTTTTGCCTACCGTACGTTTGATGTCTCAGCTTTTGCAACAGTGCCTGTTATGACATCTCTTCCTTTTTACAGTGGATTTAAGGGATATGGCCTTTATGATAAAAAAGAACATCTTTGGATGCAGAATCCAAAGCAACTCTCACCCAAAGAATTGAGTTCAATTTTTGCCGATGATCTAAAGTCTGTAAAAAAAGTAGAAGGCTTGCAGACCGTTGAATACGGAAAGAAGTTTAGCAAGAATGAAAGAATGAAGATCATGGCCAGGATGAAGCCTGGAAATACGGCTCCCTCTTTTACAGGCGAAACAACTTTCTTAATAAGAATAGATAAACGATCAACGGGCAACTTCTTTGAAATAAAAAGCGGGTATGCTGCAAGACCGGCGGATGCCAAGACGGTGAAGATCAGAATTTATAAATACCTGCAATACCAGGCTTTGAAAGATGAAGCAGATATTGTTTTCTCGGCAGAGCAATCAGAGAAATTGATAGAGAAGAGAATAAGCTTGCAAACGCTTGAAGCCGGAGATTATTTAATGAAAGTAGAAGATCAGTATAAAATGTTCTCCCTGAAATTTTCACCACCTATTTCATTTTCGGTAATTATGAGTGCTGAAAAATCGCTCCTGACCAGTTCGGTAACAGGTCTTAATACTTTTTATTTTTCCGTTTTACCGGGCGCAAATAGGTTTATCATACACAAGACTAAAGTATTAAAGTTGATCTCCCCTGCCGGTCGCTTACTGGAATTTATGAATAACAAGCAGGAGAGCATTGTGGTGGAAGTGAAAGAAAATGAAACCGGGCTATGGCAGATATTCGCCCAGGCCGGTAGTTTATATATCGAAGGTGTTCCCCCTTACCTGGGTGTCATTCCGGAAAAAATGTTGCTGCCTTCCGATTTACGCAAGCAGTAAAGTTTTCCTTATTTAATTTAATGAGAAAAAAAAGAGTTTTATATATTTCCTACGATGGAATGACAGATCCATTGGGGCAATCACAGGTGTTGCCCTATTTGACGAAGTTGTCTGAATACGGTTACGAGTTTACCTTACTAAGTTTTGAAAAGAAAGCACGGTATCAAAAGGAAGGGAAGATCATCGCGGATATATGCGCAAGGGCTAACATTAGATGGCAACAACTTTTTTTTACGAAGGATCCTCCTATATTATCCAAGATATATGACCGCTGGCAAATGAAACGAAAAGCGAAGCAATTGCACCGGGAATATCATTTTGATATGATACATTGCCGCAGTTACATTGCTGCGGAGATGGGGCTGTCGCTAAAGAAAAGTACCGGTGTTAAATTTCTTTTTGACATGAGGGGATTTTGGGCCGATGAAAAAGTGGATGGAGGTCAATGGAGCCAGCAAAGTTTTTTCTTTAGAAAAGTATACCAGCATTATAAGCAAAAGGAAAAAGAGTTTTTGTTACAGGCTGATGGTATTATTTCGTTGACAAATGCAGCCAGGGAAGAGTTGTTGAAGCAAGATGCTTATAAGCAACTTTTCATCGATGTTATTCCCTGCTGTGCTGACCTGGAGCATTTCGATTATAATAGGGTAAGTAAAGAGGAAAAAATAATCCTGCGGCAACGATTACAAATTGACGGCAATAAGAAAATAATTACATACCTGGGTTCAGTAGGTGGATGGTATATGACCAAAGAAATGTTTGGTTTTGTTAATTGTTTGCTGAAACAGCATCCGGAATTTGTGATGCTTGTATTAACCAGGGACGAACCTGGTTGGGTAAAAACAGAAGCAATGGAACAAGGTATTCCGGAAGACAAAATAATAATAACAACAGCCCCACGGGAGAAAATGCCATTGTATATCGGCCTTAGCGATTGCAGCATTTTTTTTATCCGGCCTACGTATTCAAAAAAAGCTTCTTCACCAACCAAACATGCAGAATTAATGGGGATGGGCGTCCCGGTCATTTGCAATAATATTGGCGATACAGGTAATATTATTGAAGAAACAAAGACCGGTATTATGATAAAAGAGTTTGTTGCGACTGAATATGAAAGGCAAATACAAAAAATGAAGGAGGTACTGGAGATCCCCAAAGAATATATACGGCAAACAGCATTTAAATATTTTGATCTTGAATCAGGTGTCGCCGGTTATTTGAAGGTGTATAAGAGAATTTTAAAAGATTGAGCCGGATTGCCGACTTTATGAGAAAGAAAAAAATTTTGATCCTTTGTCCCAGCCCCCGGGGAACTGCCGCTACGCAAAGATTGAAATACGAACAGTATCTTGATCTCATGGAAAAGGAAGGATTTAAGTTTACTATTTCTTCTTTTCAGACCAGTCGCTTCTGGGATATTGTATATAAGCCGGGCCGGGCGGCAGAAAAGATATGGTGGACCGCTATCGGTTACCTGCGACGTACAGGCGATATACTGAGAGCCCCGTTTTATGATGCTGTCTTTGTAAATCTTTGGGTAACGCCGCTTGGATTTCCTTTTTTTGAGCGAATACTTTTTTTCTTTAATAAAAAAGTGATCTATGATATCGATGATATGCTTTTCCTGGATAAAAAGCAACAGGGAAAGATTAGTTTTATCCAGCGATTGAAAGGACGCAGGAAGCCCCTGATATTGATGAGGCATTCCAGCTATGTCATTGTATGCACCCCAAAATTGGAAGAGATTGCCAACAGCATCAATAAAAGTAAAAAGGCCATAGATATTTCATCTACTTTTGATACAGGCAGGTTTACGCCAGTCAGCGAGTATGAGCAGAAGGAAATAATTACGATTGGCTGGACAGGTACACATAGCACTATTCCTTTTTTGGAAACTTTGCAACCGGTATTGGCAGCGGTAAGTAAACAACGGAAAGTAAGATTGCTGGTAATTGCCAATAAGGAATACAAAATGAAAGATGTACAAACCGAGTTTATTCCCTGGAGCGCTGAGACAGAAGTGCAGGATCTTCACCATTTCGACATAGGATTGTATCCCATACCTGCTAATGAATGGTCTTTAGGAAAAAGCAGCCTCAAAGCACTTACTTATATGGCCATTGCTATTCCTTTTGTAGCTACTGCATATGGCACAAACTATCGTGTTATGCAACACGGCGTTCAGGGTTTTATGGCGCTGAGCGAAGAAGAGTGGACAGAGAGTATAATCCGGCTTATTGATGATGCAGATTTGAGAAAGAGAATGGGAAAAGCAGGTCGTAAAACTGTCGAAGAACAATATTCAGTAAAAGCAAATTTTTCAAAATATTTGCAGGTATTTGAAACAGTAATATCAACGGATTAAAAAAGATCATATGGAATCTCACAAACCATTGCGATACTATTTTAACGAAGTGATAAAATGTGAAATGTGTGGTTCTCCTTCTTCCGGTCACAAACTGATGGGTCAACGGTTGAATCAAACCCAGGGACTCCGGCCCAAAAAAAAGGAGGGAATATCTGTATCTGTAAAAAAATGTACCAACTGCAACCTTGTTTATACTTCGCCTCAGCCGGTTCCTTTTGATATACAAGATCACTATGGCATACCGCCGGAAAGTTACTGGTCGCCCTCTTATTTCCAATGGATGCAGGATTATTTTGCACCGCAGTTAGCTGCTTTAAAAAGATTGATGGAGATAAAGCCTGGCATGAAAGCGCTGGATGTAGGTGCAGGTATTGGTAAAGGCATGCTCTCCCTTAACCATGCAGGATTTGACACTTATGGGTTTGAGCCATCTGTTCCTTTCTACGAGCGGGCTATTTCAAAAATGAATATTGATCCGGGTAAGTTAAAACAAGGAATGATTGAGGAAGTAGACTATCCGGAAAATCATTTTGATTTTATTACGTTTGGAGCTGTTCTTGAACATCTTTATCATCCTGCTGTAAGCCTGGAAAAGGCAATGAAATGGCTAAAGCCTGGAGGTATCATTCATGCAGAGGTACCTTCATCTGGTTGGTTGATCGCCAAAATTATCAATTTCTATTACAGAGTGGTGGGAACTAACTATGTGACAAATACAAGCCCTATGCACGATCCTTTTCATTTATACGAATTTGATGTGAAATCGTTTCAAAAACTGGGAGAACAAGCAGGTTTCAAGACTATTTTTCATGAATACATTGTGTGTACTATCCGCAATATTCCCCGCCCGCTTCATCCTATCTTCAGAAAATATATGGAAATGACCGATACCGGGTTACAGCTAACTGTGTGGCTCCAAAAAAAGTAAAAAGGTAAAAAAATAAATTTCTTACAGAATTGATGGCGGGTAAATAAATTAAACAGGTGCAAAATATTTTATGAAAAAAGTTTTGAGTTTTAAAGATTTTGAAATTCTGGACTCTATAAGAGGTATAGCTGCTTTATTTGTTACGATTGCACACTGCAGGGGTACATTATGGATCGGGGGTGGGGAGTTTGTTAAAATGTTTCCCAGGGATACCTGGAGCGTTGGGGATTATATCATCTTTGGTGTTAGTATGCTCACAAGACTTTCAGTAGAATTTGTGATCGTCTTTTTTGTTCTTTCGGGGTTTTCAATTGCACATAGCCTGTCATCCAATACTTCTATAAAGCAATTTTATTTGCGACGACTGATCAGGATCTATCCGTCTTATATAGTAGCCTTGATATGGGCGGGTTTGATTTTTGCCTTGACACGCTACTGGCATCCAAACTGGTATGATGGCAGCATGACCACTTTCTCCTTTGAAAGAACCGTTCCCATGAATAACTTTTTCGAACCGAAAGTTATCCTGCGAAATCTTTTTTATATGACAGATGAGCAAGGCATGATCGCACCCTTCTGGTCCCTGACGTATGAAGTTATTTTTTATATACTGGCGCCTTTTCTTTTCAGGAAAGTTAATATATACATCCTGTGCTCCATTGTTCTTTTTTTGATTAACCGGGTTTTCCCCGACTTTATCTTATCGCTAGGCATAACCAAATACTTTTATAACTTTCTTTTTGTTTATAACATATATTTTGCTTTAGGCGTAGGCCTGTATAAAAATTTTGAAAAGATAAAAGCGGCTTTTGAAAGTATTCAGAAAAGAGTATTCCTGTTTTTTATTTTTATGGCTGTTTGCCTGACGTATGGAGCAAACATCTATTTCCAGGTGGGAACTATTTATAGTTTTTTGCCTGCCGGTGTACTGGGAATACTTTTAATAATCTTTTTCTTAAAATACCAGGTGCAAATACCCTGGTTGATCAACATCGGTAAATTCAGCTATACACTTTATATTGTTCATTACCCTACTATTTTCCTTTACCTGGGAGTGTACCACCTGATATTTCGGCCAACTACTCCTTATATTTTAAATTATTTTGTCTGGATGCCCGCTGTATTTTTCTGCCTGGCTATCGCACTCCTGCATTATAGCTTTGTAGAAAATAAAACCAAACATATATTAAACAGGCTAAGAGCCAAAAAGGTAGAAAAGACCTCTTAACATAAGCATTTTTGTTTACCGTTTACGATATTATAATTGCTCCCGTTTGTATTTTCTTATTGTGGCTATTTTTTGTAGCCAGGGTAAAAAAGTATGATAAGTTTACGGCAAAACTGTTTAAAAAAGCCTTTAGGTTTAAGATGTTTTGTGCAGTTGCTTTTACGCTTGTAACAGCTTTTTATTATGGTGGTGGCGATTCTGAGATGTTCTATTATGCCGTGAAAGACATGCGCCAGGCAATTGCCGCTAATGATTTATCTTACTGGGACCTGTTGAAAATGGAAAGTACTGATGAATACAGTTCTTTAGCATTCTATTTTGAGCAGGACAATACAAAGTACCCCGTATCCGGTTTTATGCGTTCATCCAGCAATTTCCTGGTGCCTAAGCTGGCTGTGATTCCATCAGTTATTTTCTTTAATAGTTATCTGTCTATTTGCCTCGTTTTTTCTTTTTTTGCTCTTGGCGGCGCTATACGTTTATATAAACTGTTCTTATATTATTTCCCTGATCTGAGACGGGAAGTAGCCATTGCTACTTTGTTTTTGCCAAGTGCCTGTTATTGGAGTGCCGGTTTTTTAAAAGATTCTATCTGTTTTGGGTCTATGGGTTTTTTATTATATGGCCTTTTTAATGTTTTCATACGACGGAAAAACCTGATCGGATCTTTGCTTTGGATCGCAGTAGGGACTTATTTTTTGTATACGATCAAAGTTTATATATTATTAGCATTGGTTCCGGGTATCGGATTCTGGTTGTTCGGACATTTAAGCTCCGGGGTAAAAACGGTTTCTTTAAAAAGAGCCATCACATTTCTTTCTTTGATTTTTGCAGGCGTAGCGGGAGTATTGCTTGTTAATTATCTTACTTCTGATGCGGCCTTATCTAAATTCAGCCTTGATAATATTCTTGAAACCAGCAGTTTTAGCCGTGAGACTTATGAAAGAGGTGGCGTAAGAAACCAGGGGGCTTATTTTCAGATCACCACGACTAACCCTGTTTTATTGGCGCTTAATGGGTTGGTGGCGACTTTTTTCCGCCCCTTTCCCTGGGAAATAAGTTCAGCAATTGTAATGTTATCGGCTCTTGAGTCTTTAATATTTCTGTCATTAATCCTTTTCTTATTTTTTAAAAAAGGGATTATTGCCCCTTTCAGAGAAATTTTTAGTAAGCCGTTACTCATTCTCTGTTTTTCATTTGCCATTATTTTTGCTATATCGGTTGGTATATCAGCAACAAATTTTGGATCATTATCAAGGTATAAAATCCCGTGTCTGCCTTTTTATGTAATGTTTATTTTGTCTGTCTATCATCTTACCGGTTTGACTTATCCCGTATGGATGCAGAAAATATTACTGGTAGTATCTAAAAAATAAAATAACTCTGAAGTATGTGCGGTATTGCAGGATCAATAAATCAGTCGCTCAATATTCCAAAATTGACCCGGGATCTTTTGCACCGGGGACCTGATGATCAGACAACTTTTGAAGCTGATAATCTTATTCTGCATCACCACCGCCTGGCTATATTGGATATTGCGGGCGGAAAACAGCCGATGCATTATCAGCACCTGACCATTATTTTTAACGGACAAGTATATAATCATCTTGATGTAAGAGCTAAATATAAACTGACCTGTACCACCAATTCGGATACAGAAACTATTTTGCAAGCTTATGCAAAAGCAGGGCCTGCCTGCCTGAATGATTTTGACGGCATGTTCGTATTTGCTATTCATGATAGAAATAAAAATGAATTATTTATTGCCCGGGACCGGGCGGGGAAAAAGCCCTTGTATTATTATTCAGATGGAGAAAAATTAATTTTTGCCAGCGAACTAAATGCTATCAGGGGGCAAATAGAACTGCAGATCAATGAGCAAAACCTGCACCAGTATGTACGCATGGGCTATTTTTATAAATCAGCGACACCGTATAAAAATGTTTGGGAATTGCCGGCAGGAAGTTACGCTGCTATTTCACTATCAAAGCCGGATATTAAAGTCCAAAAATGGTGGGATATTTCTACCTTTTATTCGCAGCGTTCCAATGATGATGCTGAAACGGCTTTACAAAAAGTTGACCATTACCTTCACCAGGCTGTTAAAGGCCGGGTAGAATCATCCGACCTGGAAGTGGGTTCTTTTTTAAGTGGGGGTATCGATAGCGGGTTGGTAACAGCTATTG
>JANOCH010000003.1:0-2785 GCA_031412015.1 Chitinophagaceae bacterium | reverse complement strand
CGAAGCTACCGTCCCAAGAATAACCGTGATTACCCGTAAAGCTTACGGTGGTGCTTATGATGTGATGAATTCCAAACATATTGGCGCCGATATGAACTATGCCTGGCCAAGTGCAGAAATTGCGGTGATGGGTGCCAAAGGCGCCAGTGAAATTATTTTCAAAAAGGAGATAGCTGAAGCTGCCGATCCAGCTAAAAAGCTGTTGGAAAAAGAAGCGGAGTATGCGGAAAAATTCGCGACACCTTATCTCGCAGCAGAAAGAGGTTTCATCGATGAAGTCATTGAACCAGGCGAAACACGTTCAAAGCTGATCAAAGCTTTTGCGATGCTGGAAAATAAAGTGGCTAAATTGCCCAGGAAAAAACATGGGAATATCCCACTGTAAATTAAAATGATATAGTGCCTGGCAACAAGGGCTTTCAAATCTTTCCCTGTTACTGGTCAGCGTGGCGGTGACTGGAAAAGTGTTCAGACTATTTTCCGTACTTCTTTGATTTGTTTTTCACTTCCCATAACTATTAGCCGTTCATCAGGATTGATACAATATCCAGGCGAAGGATTAAGTGAATAACCAGAAACATTTTTTATACCCAGCAGCGTACAACCACAATTTTTCCATAAATCAAGTTCACCAAGTAAAGCGGATTTCGTTGCTACTACTTCGGCTACCCTGAATTCATCGGTATTGCGTGTCGACATTATCGACAACATTTCTACTACATCAGGGATCATCACTAATGTGGCCATGTGGGCGCCTCCGATCTTGTCAGGCATGATCACGTTTTTAGCTCCGCCAACTTTTAGTTTACTCACACTGCTATCCTGTGAAGCCCGGCTGATAATGGTGATTTTAGGATTAAGCTGTCGGGCAGTGATTACCGCAAATAAATTGTCTGCATCGACCGGCATCGTACAGATGATGGCACGGGCTCGTTCAATTCCCGCATCCAGTAACACTTCATCTTTGGTGGCATCGCCTTTGATAAAATATTTCACCGCGAACGGCAAACCCTGTGGCAATTCATTTTTTTCTTCCAGTACTACAAAGGGAATATTGTTTTCGTGAAGCACCTGCCCGCATTCGGTACCATTACGCCCAAAACCGCAAACAATTACATGATCCCTGAGCTGCTGAATTTCGTTTTCCATTTTCATTTTTTTGTATTGACGAATTAATTCTCCATCCAATAAATAACGGGAAATATAAGTAACAAAGAAAGTAAAGGCAACAATGTTAATGAGTATGATGAAGATGGTGAATATCCTGCCGGGTTCAGATAAGGGATGAACTTCCAGGTAACCCACAGTGCCTACAGTGATCACCGTCATGTAAAAGGCCTCCATGAACGAGTATCTCTCTAAGATCATATAACCGATCGTTCCCAAAAATAGTAAAGCAAAAAACAGGCTAATGGGGAAAAGCAGTGCTTTAAAATATCCTAATCTTTTAAGGAAGTACATAATTTAATTAAGATCGCAATCTAGAAGCTGACCGGATCAATATTTATGACTTGTAATGGCAGGTTACCTGACTTTTATCAAATAGTCCTTTTGTTTGGCGGTACACCAGATACAAACCTGCTTTCAGCACATGATCTCAAACGGATTGTGACTATAGTTAGGGTATAAACGGCAGGGATGCATTGCCGCTTTGTTTTTTCAACAGGTAAGCCAACTGCCCAAGATGATAACTGGTATGACTTGTTCTATTAAGAATAATGTTTAATTTATTCCTATACGGTTCTTTAGCAAAATCAGTTTCTGAAACATTATTATGCCGGCTAAACCATTCATCGGCTGACATTTGTGTGATATGATCCGTTAGTTTGGTATTTACTTTATTCCAATACTGTTTCAATTCAGTCACAGAGGGCATTTGATGACCTGATTTATCAGGGCTATGCAAAAATATCTTGTCCAGCTCCGGGTAAAGCCGTTCACCAAAACCAAGAATAGGGAAGAGGCCATCGTTTACCGCCACCAGGTGGCCTATTAAATAAATGCCCGTATTCCTGCCAGGGGAGGTTTCAGCTAATAGCTCTTCATCAGTAAGGGTAGCGAGTAGTTTATTAAGCCTATCATTGTAGGTGTCCCATGCACTGATGGCCATTTTTATAAAAACGGGTTTACTTTCGTTGCCTATTGTTTGTGTTTGCATGATATAAATTTTCTTGTCAACAGATTAGAGGCTGATAAGGTTGCAATTTCCGGATTTTCCCGGCTAACTGGAAAAGTAATGAAACAGCGTCTTAAAATTCAGGTATTGAACTTGTATGATAGTCATGAAACCAGCACTGGATTTGTGTTTTTTCTGTACTATTGCTTTTGCAGCTTATGAGATACTTTTATCACAAAATGTTTCGTACTATCTGTTGCTGTATGCTGTTTGTTTTTATTGGCAATCCAATTCCATAATTTCACTGAGTCCCCTATTTTGCATTGCATTCTATACCGGATAATGAGTGCGGAGACAAAAGTCAACAAACCAATGAAGAAAATAGCTGCATTGATGCTTATTAAATCTGCTATGATCCCTGTGAGTATTGCGCCAATCGCATATCCCAGGTCTCTCCACAAGCGGAAGATCCCGATGCTTTTCGCCCGGTCCTGCGGATTTGTATTTTCTGCCACTGTTGCCAGGAACGTTGGATATACCATTGCTGTGCCCCAACCCAAGATGGAAGACAGTATTACATAATGCAGCATGGTATTTGCCGAAACCAATACAATTAAGGCAATAGCCTGTAAAAGCATACCTGTATAGAGCATGTCTTTTTTACAGAAT
>JANOCH010000002.1:0-2817 GCA_031412015.1 Chitinophagaceae bacterium | reverse complement strand
CATCCCGGCATTGTTAGCCCTGGCAAATCCGCTATTATAATTCATTTGTATCCATATTACTTGTGGGAACCTGTTTGTAATGAGCTGCTCGCTGTTATCCCGGGATAAATTATCTACCACTATTACTTCAACTCCAGTTAACCCGGATGATCCAAAGACAGTTTCCAGGCAATCGATAACCAATTGCGGTGTTTTGTAATTAACGATGATGATGGAATAGCTGACCATTATGAACAATGTTTTGCATGTAAAACCGGCACCTGTCTATCCGTTTCCTAAAACTGGTTTCTTATACATACTTTTAAACAACAGGAAGATTGAATGCAATAGCCGGTTGCTATCAACTATCTTTCCTGCTTTTATTTTTTTGAAATCAAGTGGTTCAAAATTATTCCCCAAGTTCTTTCCATATTCCCTGAATTGATCAATAATTTGATTTATCGCCGGTGTTTGCCTTTTCGATTTGGGAACACGCAACACTTTATGAGTTATTCCCTGGCAATACTGCTTTAAAAGCGCTGCACTATCCGCTGTAATGACAGGAGCTAATATAGGCTCCTTCTCTTTCAGCCCGACGAGGTAATTGATCAGCCTGTCAAATGCCTGCAAAAATTTCGCATCCGAAGAACTACTGGTAGTGGCGTTCAAATGCTTTCTATACGAAAATACCTCCCGGCGATCGACGGCCAGGTAGCTTTTACTTGCCAGCTCTATCCACAGCTCCATATCAGCAAACAAGAGATTTGGATAGGACGGAATTCCACCAATCCGGTCGTAGTCGGGGCTACGCATCATAAACCCGGTTCCCATCAGGTCAATTTTGCCGCATAAGAAATTATGGACCACTTCAACAGGCTTTTGAATTTCAATCATTGGCTGGCACTTACCAATTTCCTTACCCGATGCGTCAATATATCGGAAATGAGCCTGGTATAAAGAAGCGGTTGGATGCCGGTTAACCAGGTCGTTCATAACATGGAGGTAGTCCTTATCCAATACATCATCATGCCCAATTAACGTGATAAATTTATTTTTGGAAACCGAAACCGCTCTTTTCCAGTTTTCCTCAATGGTCAACACTTTATCAGTGCTGTATACCTTCACCCGCACATCGTCAAAAGAATGGATAATATCAAGAGTATTATCGGTGCTGGCGTTTTCAAGCACGATCAATTCAAAATCCCGGAAAGTTTGTGAGAGAATGCTGGCAATGCATTCTTTCACATGATTACTTCCATTTCTTACCGGTAATATGATACTGTATGTCTGCATTTCCGGTATTCCTTTTATTTTGCTTTCCCAACAATGACCTTTTTTATTTTTACGATCATATCATGAATTACAGGAAATCTCTTCTTTAAAAAATACTTAAGCCAGTATTTTTTTATAAAATCATTTTTGAAAACTTCTTTTTCAGCCTGGTAAAGACCGTTGTCAGGCAAGTTTTGTTTCTTATAGTAATGATGTAAAAAGGCCATATGACCCG
This sequence comes from Chitinophagaceae bacterium, assembly GCA_031412015.1. Classification (GTDB taxonomy): domain Bacteria; phylum Bacteroidota; class Bacteroidia; order Chitinophagales; family Chitinophagaceae; genus Terrimonas_B. The sequence goes on along the minus strand of JANOCH010000002.1, from coordinate 1,331 downwards.
TGATCCATAAACCAAAGAATCGCAACATGATCTTCCTTATCTCCGGCCATTCCGCCAGGTAAGAAAGTTTATTGTCAAGATAAGCCGGGAAATTCTTTGCCAGCAAAGGGAGATGATCATTCTGGTTTCTTCCAAAATTCTCTTTATGAATTGTTTGACAACCCAAGGACTTATTTATTACTACACACCCTTTCTTTGTACTTGCAATGCTCATAAATGCATAATCACCGAGAAAAGGTGTTCCATAATCCGGGATTCCACCCATGTTAACCAGGACTTCCCGTTTGATCATGCAGGTCGACCAGAGAAAATGAGAAAATATTCCAAAAGAAAAAAGAGTTTTAATAAAATCAGGAGTGGAGAACTCCTGAACGAAGTTCAGGTCATGTTCATTTGAAATACAGGAATTAGTACCAACCTTCAATTTATATAATTTTGCAACTTGCTTGTCTTCGCAAAACCAGTCGCAACCAGCCATATACATACCATATCCCGGGTAACGTATTGACAGATCATATAATGTTTGAAGCATATCAGGATAAACCGGATCATCGTCCGATATCATTACTACATATCTAGATCTTGCCCTGGCCAGACTACTGTTAAAACTATTGATCATGCCAAGATTAGTCCCATTAGCAGAATACTCTATCCTGGGGTCATCGAAAGACTCAACAATACCTCTTGCACTCGCTTCAGGATCATTGTCTGAAATAATGACGTTGAAATTCGAAAAGGTTTGATTTAAAATTATCGCGATTTGCTTCTTTAGAAAATCTGGTCGTTTGTATGTTGTCATGCAAAACGTCACCCATGGCAATTCACTGCTGCTTTCCCGGTCCCTATTTTCCATAAGTCTGATTTAATAACTCACTCTTTTAAGGTAGCCTTCCGGAGCTACACTAATCAGCAGTTTATTATCGATGCTATGATCAATTTCAAAACTCTCATTTTCTTTTAAAAATTCGTATACGGCTGTTTTGGGATTATTTGACACACCCCATGGTCTATTTTGAGAGTAAACCTCATTGGGCAAATCCTCTACTATTGTATCAAAAACTACGATATAAGAATTTAGTGAAACTAGTGGAGCATAGATCTGAAGTTCCTGCAATACATGTTCATGCGTATGATTAGAATCAAGACAAACCAACACCGTTTCCTTTTCAGCGGCCAATTGCTTTGCCAACTTCGCCATATCAGGGCTAACAGATGATCCCTGGAACATTTTTATTCTTTTCGCCATCGGGTGCTTTTCAATTTCGGCCCGGTTATGTTCCCGGATATCAATGTCAATCCCAATTATTTCTCCTTTTCCAATCAGCTCAAGC
>JANOCH010000001.1:0-3773 GCA_031412015.1 Chitinophagaceae bacterium | reverse complement strand
GCCAGTTTAAATTAGGGAGATCTGCCTGACCTTTTTTAGGATGTGCAAATGACCGATATCAATCCACACATTCCCCACACTTAGACGCTACCTGCCCGTTGACAACGGGCTTTTCGCTAACTTGCGCCTATGCAACAATACCTTGATCTCCTGCAGCATATTTTAGATAATGGGGTGCATAAAACCGACAGAACCGGCACCGGTACGCAGAGCTGTTTTGGTTACCAGGTTCGATTTGACCTGCAAAAAGGATTTCCGTTGGTTACCACGAAAAAAGTACACCTGAAAAGCATCATATACGAGCTACTATGGTTCCTGAAAGGTGAGACCAATATCGCTTACCTGAAAGAGCATGGAGTAAAGATCTGGGACGAATGGGCTGATGAGAATGGCGATCTTGGCCCTGTGTATGGAAAACAATGGCGCAGCTGGGAGGGAAAAGATGGAAAGGTCGTTGACCAGGTTAGTGAACTCATTGAGCAAATAAAAAAGAATCCCGATAGTCGTCGCCTGATCATCAGTGCGTGGAATGTAGCTGACCTTCCTGAAATGGCCCTGATGCCCTGTCACAATATGTTCCAGTTTTATGTTGCCGAAGGCAAATTGAGCTGCCAGCTTTATCAAAGATCTGCCGATGTGTTTTTAGGAGTGCCGTTCAATATTGCATCCTATGCATTACTGACCATGATGATCGCGCAGGTTTGTGATCTTGAACCGGGGGAATTCGTGCATACATTTGGTGATGTTCATATCTATAGCAATCACATGGAACAGGTGAACCTTCAGTTAGGCCGCAAACCTTTTCCACTGCCCACCATGAAATTGAATCCTTCGGTAAAAGATATTTTTGCGTTTCAATTCGAAGATTTCACTTTGGAAAATTATCAATCACATCCTTCTATAAAAGCGCCGGTTGCGGTGTAATGCCCCCTGTCCCCGTAGGGGGAACTTAGGTTCAACAGTCATTGTTTAAATGATTATTCCGAAAGAAGTTAGTTTGTACGAATAGTATCTTCTTATTTTTGTGAGTAAAAATTTCGAAGCACCCTTCTAAAAGGAGTTTTCAAAAACTCCCCTTTAGGGGCAGGGAACAACTTCTTCGTTAAGAAAATTACCGGGGGTATGATCATCAGTTTAGTAGTAGCTGCAGCCAATAACAACGCCATTGGGAAAGACAACAAATTGCTTTGGCATATGCCCAATGACATGAAGTATTTTAAGAACGTAACCTGGGGAATGCCCGTAATTATGGGTAGAAAGACCTTTGAAGCCCTTGGTAAACCTTTGGCAGGAAGAAAAAATATTATTTTAACCAAACAAAACGGATGGAAAACAGAAGGAGCCGTAACGGTTAAAAGTTTTGATGATGCCCTTTTTCTTGGTAAAGAAATGGAGGTAAAGGAAATGATGGTGATAGGTGGTGGAGAAATATATCGGGCTGTATTGGACAAGGCTGACCGCATTCATATCACCAGGATCGATGCTTCGTTCGAAGACGCCGATACGTTTTTCCCGGCAATTGATCCAACCAAATGGAAATTGGTGAGCCAGAAAAACTATGAGGCAGATGTAAAGCATCAATATAATTATTCGTTCCAGGTTTGGGAGAAGATTTGATGGGCAAATAAGAGTTGACAAAATTATTCATGTATTCTACATTTCAGCTTGGTTTAAAATATCTCCGGTATTATTTTTCTGCATCCAACAGCAAAGGCCACGGTATGCATTCGCCTTTCGTTTTCGAATTTGTCAGCAAAGTATTAAACGACAAAACCAATTATCCTGCTTATTCCCGGGTTGAAAATCTAAGACAACAATTATTGAAGGATCAGACACTGTTAGTGGTCGAAGATTTTGGAGCAGGCTCCGTCGTTGATAAATCGAATCATCGTTCAATAGCTTCTATTGCAAAAAATGCAGCTAAACCTGCTAAGTTTGGACAGCTGTTATATAGAATGGTGAGGCATTATCAACCTAAAAATATTTTGGAATTAGGAACATCGTTGGGCATTACGACATCTTACCTTTCTTTGGCGAAACCAGATGCAATAATCACCACTATGGAAGGGGCAGCGTCAGTTGCTGAAATTGCACGCCAAAACTTTAAAACTTTACAACTTCTCCAAGCGAGTCCTTTCGGACAAAATGTAGCTGTGCAGGAGGGCAACTTTGATCAAACGCTATCATCTGTCATTTCGGAACTGTCATCGATCGATCTTGCATTTATTGATGGAAACCACCGCCGCGAGCCAACAGAAAGATATTTTAACCAGTTAATGCCCATTACACATAACGACTCGATATTAATTTTTGACGATATACACTGGAGTTCCGAAATGGAACAAGCCTGGGAAACGATACAGCAACATCCGGCTGTTCGTTGTACCATCGATCTTTTCTTTGTTGGTATCGTATTATTCCGGCAGGAGTTTAAAGAAAAACAGCATTTCAAGATCAGGTTCTGAGAGCATTTCCGTATCAAAGCGGGGAGAAGTGGTGAGCAGATAACATCAGCCAGCTATAATTTTTTTAATATCTTCGGCCCCTATCCATTATTATTTTTGTAAACAGAAAATTTTCCATGACCCTGGGCCTGTTAAAAGAACCGAACTATGAAACCCGTGTATCGCTGCTGGCGGAAGCCGTTGCTACACTCACAAAAAAGGGGATCACCGTATTAGTGGAAAGCGGCGCCGGCGAAAAGGCGTTTTGCAGCAATGAAGATTATGAAAGATCGGGAGCAAGGGTCACTAACGTAACTGAGATTATCTCTTCGGCCGATATTATTCTGGCAATACATCAACCGGATCCCCAACTCCCAATTCCGGTTGCAAAAATTCTGATCGGTGTTTACCAGCCTCTCTTTAATGGGGATAGAATGAAGGAATGGGCTTCAAAAGGGATTACTACTTTTTCTCTTGACATGTTGCCGCGAACTACCCGAGCTCAATCGATGGATGTGTTGAGTTCACAGGCCAATATTGCGGGTTATAAAGCGGTATTAACTGCGGCCAACTTGTATGGCAGATATTTCCCGATGTTTATGACCGCAGCAGGAAGTGTAGCTCCCGCAAAGGTGCTGATATTGGGGGCCGGTGTAGCGGGATTGCAGGCTGTTGCTACTGCCCGGAGGTTAGGCGCCATAGTTGAAGTTTTTGATACAAGACCCGCGGTAAAGGAAGAAGTGATGAGCCTCGGGGCGAAGTTTGTAGAAGTAGAAGGTGCGGCAGATGCCAGCAAAGCCGGTGGTTATGCTGTAGAACAAAGCGAGGAATTCTTACAGCGCCAGAAAGCAAGGATCGCTGAAAGTATTGCCAAAGCCGATATAGTGATTACTACCGCGCAGATCCCCGGCAAGAAAGCTCCCATATTAATCACTGAAGAAATGATCAGGGCCATGCGGAATGGATCTGTGATTATTGATATCGCCGCAGCAACCGGGGGTAATACTCCCCTCACAAAAAATAATGAAACGATTGTTTACAATGGAGTGAGCATTGTTGGTAATTCCAATTTGCAGGCAAGCTTACCCTCCGATGCAAGTAAACTATACGGAAAAAATATGCTGAATTTTTTGCAATTGATCATCACGAAAGACGGTACGATAAATCTGAACTGGGATGATGACCTGGTAAAAGGAAGTTGCATTACTCATGGCGGAGAACTGGTGCATGACAAAGTTAAAAGTCTATAGGCAATAGCCGAATATTGATTATAAAGCATTGAATATTTTATTATGGAGTCATTATTAAATTGGATCACCGTAAATCAAC